>JAISWV010000436.1 GCA_031270755.1 Synergistaceae bacterium | reverse complement strand
GTGAGCAGGCCGACGGTCTTCTGCCCCTTCCGGACCTCTGCGCCTCGTTCCAGCGCGCCGTCACCGAGGCCCTGACCACCAAGGTCGGCCTGGCCGTGAAACAAACGGGCGTCAAAGACGTGGTCGCCTCGGGGGGGGTCGCGGCCAACAGCGATCTGCGCGAGGCCATGAAGGGCAGCCGCCGATGGAGGACTCACTTGCCGAGCCCCTCACGCTGTACCGACAACGCCGTCATGATCGCCCTGGCGGGATACAGCGCGTGGCGCCGGGGCGTGCGCTCCCCCCCAGATCTGGCCCCGGACCCGTCTCTGGAGCTGGGCGCGGCACACAGGGTTTGAACGGTTTTAGTTTTAGTTTCAGTTCGGCGTCAGTTCGGTTCAGCGATACGTAATTTCTCGTATTGAATTGAAACGCACGAGGGGCTATTATTCCACACGTGAAAAACGATTAGCACTCTTTAGCAAAGACTGCTAACATCCAAAAATCTCAGGAGGGATTGTTTATGAATCTCAAGCCACTTGGAGACAGAATCGTAGTGAAGGTTCTCACTCGCGAGGAAAAAACGAAAGGCGGCATCGTCTTGCCGGATACGGCGAAAGAAAAGCCGACCGAAGGGGAAGTCATGGCTATCGGATCGGGCAAGGTACTGGATAACGGACAGAAGCTGCCCATCGAGGTCAAGGTCGGCGACCGCATCATTTTCAGCAAATACGCGGGCACCGAAGTCAAGATCGACGGCGACGAATACGTCATCTTCAGCGAGCGGGACGTGCTCGCCATTATCGAGAAGTAGTCAAGGGAGGGTCTCATAATTATGGCTAAAATTCTTGCTTTCAGCGAAGACGCCCGCCGCGCTATGCTTCGCGGCATCGACAAAGTTGCGGACACGGTAGGAGTGACGCTTGGCCCCAAGGGGCGTAACGTAGTGCTCGAGAAGAAGTTCGGTTCCCCCACCATCACCAACGACGGGGTTACCATCGCCAAAGAAATCGAGCTGGAGGACCCCTTTGAGAACGCGGGAGCCCAACTTTTGAAGGAAGTCGCCTCCAAGACCAACGACATCGCCGGAGACGGCACCACTACCGCCACGATTTTCTCCCGGGCCATCATCCGCGAGGGCATGAAGAACGTCGCCGCGGGCGCCAACGGGATGCAGATGCGCTCGGGCATCGAGAAAGCCATCGACTTCGTGGTGGAGGAGCTCAAAAAGAAGTCGATCCCCGTGAAGGAAAAGGAAAAAATCGCCCAGGTCGCCTCCATTTCCGCCAACGACAACGCCGTGGGCGCACTGATCTCCGAGGCCATGTCGAAGGTGGGCGAAGAGGGCGTCATCACCGTAGAGGACAGCCAGACCGTGGGAACCACCCTGGAGATGGTTGAGGGACTTCAGTTCGACAAGGGTTACATCAGCCCCTACATGGTTACCGACGGAGAGCGCATGGAGACCGCTTTCGACGACGCCTACATCCTTATCCACGACGGCAAGATCAGCAACATCAAAGACTTGCTTCCCGTTCTCGAAAAGGTCGTGCAGACCGGCAAGCCTCTGGTGATCATCGCCGAAGACGTGGAAGGCGAGGCCCTTGCCACCCTCGTGGTTAACAAACTGCGGGGCGTCATGCAGGTTGCGGCCGTCAAGGCCCCCGGCTTCGGAGATCGCCGCAAGGCCATGCTGGCCGACATCGCCATCGTCACCGGCGGTCAGGTCATCAGCGAAGAAGTGGGCCTGAAGTTCGAAAACACGGAGCTCTCCATGCTGGGTAAGGCCAAGAAGATCCGCATCACCAAAGAAGATACCACCATCACCCAGGGTGCGGGCAACCCCGAGGAGATCCGTAAGCGCGCCTCTCAGATCAAGAAGGAAATCGAGGACTCCACCTCGGATTACGACAAAGAAAAACTCCAGGAGCGCCTTGCGAAGCTGGTGGGCGGCGTAGCCGTCATTCAAGTGGGCTCCGCCACCGAAACCGAGCAGAAAGAGCTGAAGCACCGCATCGAAGACGCGCTGAACGCCACACGGGCGGCCGTGGAAGAGGGCATCGTGGCCGGAGGCGGGGTCGCCCCGCTCAACTGCGCCACTGCTCTGGAAGGGTTTGTCGCCAAGCTGGAGGGCGACATCAAGACCGGCGGACAGATCGTTTTGAACGCGTTGAAAGCCCCTCTCTTCCTCATCGCCGAGAACGCCGGCTATCAGGGCGACGTGGTCGTCGAGAAGGTCAAGACCCTGAAGGCCGGCGAGGGACTGAACGCCGCGACGGGCGAGTACATCGACATGGTCAAGGCCGGCATCATCGACCCCGTGAAGGTCACCCGCTCCGCGCTGCAGAACGCCGGCTCCATCGCCGCGATGGTTCTGACCACCGAGGGCATCGTCGCCGACAAGCCCGAGAAAAAAGAGCCCGCTATGCCCGGCGGCATGGGCGGTATGGGTGGAATGGACGGCATGTACTAGACACAAACCCAATAATACTTATAAACGAGACCCCGGGAAAATCCTCCCGGGGTTTTTTCGCAACTCGATTCTTATATAAATTTGCGGGGATTTACGATTTTCAATACCAAAACCACTTCATCCGCTGGTAGACTCCTCCCCACGTGGGCAGCCTCAGTTGCAGCAATGCGCCGTTGATGACGAAACGGCCCTCCTGGTTCCCCAATACGATGAAATCTCCGTAAAGTTGATAAATGCCACGCTCCAACACCCGGCCGTTCAGTATCAAGATGTATTCGTCGCCCAGGAAAGCGACGACCTCCGCCCTGCCCTTGGCCTTCATCCCCCATGCCCCTTCTATGGGCGACATGGGGTAGACCTGCACGTTGGGATAGTACACCGGATAGTTAGGGCCCAAGAACCCCCATTCCCGTTCCATCAAAGGTTTCGTCTCCTCCCAAAGGTGTTCGAGCCAGTCGCCGCCGTAGGCCGCGCGTTCTTCGCCCAAACATGCGGCCCACACCATCAAAACCGCAGCCCTCAGGAAAAAACCTTTTTTCACTTTTTTCATGCCCACTCCTCCGATCTTTGAGTCAGTCATGTCAAAAAATTTTCTTTTATTGATTTTACCATATCCGCATCGCCTTCCACTGCTTCCAAATGTACATCATCGGGTAGGAGACCGTTCATTAGTTGAACGGCCGTCCTCCCACACCACTTATCCCGAGAAATCCGGCATCACGATTATTAATATCAAACCCTCATTTTAAGCCCTTCTTCCTTCAAAATATCGGGATAATATTTG
>JAISWV010000408.1 GCA_031270755.1 Synergistaceae bacterium | reverse complement strand
GGAAAACCCGGTTATATCCTTTCCTTTGGGGGCACCTTCGGCAATATGATCGCGAGGGGCAACGAGATTTTTCCGATCATCGAAGACAAGGAGACGCTTTTCCGGATCGCCGACGCCGCTCTCGATTTTTTTCAGGAACACGCCAAGTCCGGCGAGCGCTTCCGCGTCTCGGTGGACCGCGCAGGCTGGGACACGTTCAAGACGGCCATGGAAAAAGCTTACATAGGGAAGACCCATCATGCCTGATTACGTTATAGACCAGATAGACCAAAGCGTCGACATCACCGACGTCGTTTGCCCCGTCACCTTCGTCAAGACGAAAGTGGCCTTGGAAGAGCTGGAACCCGGACAAGTGCTCTCCATTCGAATGAACGACGGAGAGCCGGTGCAGAACGTGCCGCGCAGCGTCAAAGAAGAAGGGCATGGGATCTTGAAGCTGATCGACAACGGGGACGGCACTTGGAGCCTCATTGTGCGGAAAGCGTAAATTATAAGCAAAAAACCGCGAAGGAGGGGAAAAGATGGTTCTTACTGTTGGCGGTACTCGAAAGGAATATCCGGCGGAGCTGACGGTGGCGAAGCTCCTGGAGGTGGAAAAGGTGGAGATGCCGCTGTACGTCACGGTATCGATAAACGACGAGTTCGTCAAAAGGGAGGAATTCGAGACCGCGCTTCTGAAAGAAGACGACAGCGTCGAGTTTCTTTACTTCATGGGCGGGGGGTTCTGATGTCCTTTTCCAACGAGCAGATGACCCGTTACTCCCGGCACATCATCCTCAAAGAAATAGGCGTGAAGGGGCAAAAACGCTTGATGGAGGGCCGTGTGCTCATCGTCGGCGCAGGGGGGCTCGGCTCGCCCGCCGCGCTCTACCTGGCCGCCGCCGGAGTGGGGGTTATCGGGATAGTCGACGCGGACGAGGTCGATCTTTCCAACCTGCAGAGGCAGGTTATTCATACCACGGCCGACGTGGGCAGGCTCAAGGTCCAATCGGCCCGGGACAAGATGGAGGCCATCAACCCGGACATAAAGGTGAACGCCTACCAGACCCTTGCCGTCGCGGACAACATTCTCGACCTGATCGCGGACTACGACTTCGTCATCGACGGCAGTGACAACTTTCCGGCGAAGTTCCTGATCAACGACGCCTGCGTGATAGCTGGGAAGGCTTTTTCTCACGCCGGCATCATCCGCTTCCAGGGGCAGCTCATGACTTACGTTCCAGGCCAGGGCCCGTGTTACCGCTGCGTTTTCGACAGCCCTCCGCCTCCCGACGCGGTTCCAACCTGCAGGCAGGCGGGAGTTATCGGAGCCATGGGAGGCGTGATCGGCAGCCTGCAGGCGATGGAGGCCGTAAAATACATCGCCGGCGTGGGAAAGTTGTTGACGGGTTCTTTGCTGACCTACGACGCTCTGACCATGGAGTTTCGCAAGATCGGGCTCCCCCCAAAAAGAAGCGGCTGCGCCGTTTGCGGAGAACACCCCTCCATCACGGAACCCTTCGACTACGCGCCCGCCGTCTGTGAGTTTCAATGACGAGCTCCGGCAATCCCGCGTACAAGGTGCGGATCGAAAAGGCCCATTTCGAGGCCATGGTGGCCCATGCGCAAAACGGCCTGCCCAACGAAACCTGCGGACTCATCGCCGGGCGCGTCGAAAGGGGAGCCGGCGGAGAAGGGGTCAAGGTCGTGGAAAAGGTGTATTTCATGACCAACATCGACGCCAGCAGCGAGCATTTTTCCATGGACCCCCGAGAACAGCTCTCGGCGATAAAGGACATGAGGGCCAACGGACTCGCCCTTCTGGGCAATTTCCACTCGCATCCCGAAACCCCGGCGCGCCCCTCGGCGGAGGACATACGCCTCGCCTACGACCCTTCCGCTTCGTACCTCATTCTCTCGCTGGCGGGAGATGGAGAAGACCCGGTATTGAGGGCTTTTCATATCGAAAACGGAATCGCGTCGCCGGAAGAAGTGATGGAAAAGGGGACGGCAACGTTTACGAGGGGTGATTTGTGACGCCATGAAATTCAACACATTGCTGCTGCACGGCTGTAAAGACGTTATCGACGCGGCGGGGGCGACGCTGCCTCCCATTTATCAAAACTCGGCCTTCGGCCACAAATCCGCCGAGGCGCTGGAGCGGGTCTTCGAGAACAAGGCTCCCGGTTTCGCGTACACCCGCATTGGCAACCCGACGGTGGACGCCTTCGAGCGGCGCATGGCTTTTGTCGAGGGCGGAATGAGCGCGACGGCCTGCGCTTCCGGCATGGCGGCGATATCCATGACGCTTCTGGGCATTCTGCAAAGCGGGGACGAAGTCATCAGCAGCAGCGCCCTCTTCGGCGGAACTCTGGACTTGTTCGACGATCTCGAGCGCTTCGGCATCCACGCTCATCTCGTCGAAGACATGACAGCCGAAGCCGTCGAGGCCCGCACGACCCAGGGGCGCATCGGCTTCCGCGTTCAAACCGTGGATACCGGAGCTGAAAACGCCATGTTCGCCTCGCCGGGAGATCCTGTATCAGATAACGACGGACGCGCAATGCGTGCCCCTACGTACCGCACGAATGTCATAATTTTCCATTTGGGGAGAGGGAAAAAGGTCGAGCCCTTCAATGGTATAATGTCTTCTGTTTTGAAGTCACTAAAAATCGACGTGAAAAAGGAATTCAGATACCTATGGTACACACAATCCTTCCAGACATATATCCGGACCTTTACCGTATTACCGTGTCCTTGCCGCGCAATCCCCTGAAAAGCTTGAACAGTTACGTCCTCATAGGGGCCGACAGAAATTTGATTGTCGATACGGGCTTCAACCTGCCGGAATCCCTGCAAGACCTTCGCGCGGGTATCGAGGAGCTGGGCTTGGACATGAAGAGGACCGATATCTTTTTGACCCATTTCCATGCCGACCATTGCGGTCTTGTCCCAAAAGTTGTCTCTCCGGATTCGGTGGTCTACATGAGCGCGGTGGACAGGGACCTCTTCGACGATGTGATGGACAACGCGGACAATTTTTGGGTCCTCGTCGAGAGGCGTTTTTTGAACGAAGGCTATCCCAAGAACGAGTTCGAACGCACCCAGACGGCCAATCCCGCCAAGAAATATCTGCCGGAGGTGAAGTTCACAAGTGTCCCGGTCGCGGACGGAACTCGGTTGTCCTATGGGAATTTTCGTCTGGAATGTGTATGGACGCCGGGCCATACTCCGGGGCACGTCTGCCTTTTCGACAAAGACCAGGGCATTTTTTTCAGCGGGGACCATGTGCTTTTCGACATTACGCCCAATATCACGGCGTGGGCGACGCTGCCCAATTCCCTCCAACATTACATGAACAGCTTGCTGAGGATCCGAGATTGTCCGGTGCGCGTCACTCTGACAGGGCATCGGGAAAACGACGGTGTTTTATCGGAGCGCGTGGCTCAGCTTATCGCTCACCACAAAAATAGGCTGGCCAACGTGGAAAGAATTCTTGAAGACCAGCCGGGGCTCAATGGCTACGAAGTTGCCTCCTGCATGAACTGGGACATCCGAGCCAAAAACTGGGCCGATTTCCCGCCGGGGCAGCGTTGGTTCGCGGTAGGAGAAGCTCTTTCTCACTTGAACTATCTGATAGACCAAGGCAAGGTAAAGAGAATCGTGAAAAACGGTGTCCACACCTATTTCCCCGTCAAAACCTGCGAGTGTGAGATTTGAACGTAGCTCACGCGTGAACGCGAATATCGATTTACCCCAAGCCTCACTGCCGAGAGCTAAACTTTCTGCTAAACTTTCTTGTGCAGCAACAGCCGATATTGTTTGGGGCTCACCCCAACGTATTTTTTGAATACCTTGCTGAAGTACAAAGGATCGTTGAACCCAATGGAAGAACTGATCTCGGACAAACTGAAGATATTGGAGGAGATCATGTTCTGCGCTTTTTCTATGCGTAATTTCGTCTGGTAGGAGATGGGGGACATCCCATAATGCTTGCGGAACAGCTTTTCGAACCACGAAACGCTGTAGCCGGAGGCTTGGGCGATTTCTTTGATGTTCAGATCCACGTTGTAGTTGAGGGCGATATGCTGTTCCGCGTTTTTGAGCTGCAGGGTCTGATTGTAATCCGTGCGGTCCAGGTGGTTTTCTTTGAGGATAGCGCCGTTGATGACCCCCAGCACACGAAAGAACTCTCCCCAGACGATCTCGCTGCGGGAGATGGCGACGACCATCATCTGCTGGATCAGGTTCGATATGGCTTTGGCGAGAGAGTCGCTGACGCCCACGTTATGTATGCTTTTTTGCAATAAGGGCATTCTCGCTACGGTCTCTTCGATCATTCTTCCGCTGAAAGCGATGCCGTAATAGTGCAGTCCAGATTCTTTGGCGGTCGTATAATGCTGATGCTCATGAGGCTTGTAGAGGATCAAATTTCCAGGGTCCAAGCGCAGAAAACGCCCCCCGTCGTCGTACATGCAGATCCCGTCGTAAATGTAGAGCAACAGGAAACGCTGGTGATAGCGGTCGAAAACAAAGCCCGGTTTGCACCACACCTCCCCCGCCCAGCGAATTTCCAGGCCCAGACGCTCGCTTTCCTGATCGATAAGACGGTACACTTCGTAGGAATACCGCTCCAAAGCCTGCACCTCCTTACGGGATTCTAGAACATATTACCTGGATTGAGAAGACCGTTCGGGTCGAAAAAATCTTTGACGGCGCGTGCCGCCGCCAGTTCCTCTTCGGGCACGTGACGCAGCAGATTTCGTTTGACTTTGCCGACCCCGTTTTCGTAGGCCAGCCTGCCTCCCATAGCTATCGCTTTCTTGGCCCAATCGTCTATGAGGGCTTGGGC
>JAISWV010000383.1 GCA_031270755.1 Synergistaceae bacterium | reverse complement strand
CCCGCTCTCGAGCGATAAGCGTTACGATGGCCGGTTTATACATCGATAGTGGCACCCCTCCGCAGCATCGGGTCAGCTTTTGGTTCAAGAACAGCTCTTTCAGCTCCATGCCCAATGAGCCCGCGATTATGCGTATGCTCTCTGTCTCGTCGAGAGCTCGGGAAAGTTTACAGGGATCGTGGGTAGCCGCCAGGGAAACCACTTTTTGAGGCGTCAGCTTTTTATCTTCGAGCAGCTGCGCGACGCAACGGGTGGCCGTCATCGACCGGACCCCTTCCAGCAACCCCCATTTAGGGTATTCTTGGATGAAGATGGCCGCGTCATGGGGGTTGAGGACCACCATACTTTTGGCATTGCTGTCTTCTACCCGCTTAGCCAAGCGAACCGCCATTTCCTGGACGTCGCCCGTATATCCCATCAGCTCCGCCATGTAACTTCCCGAGGCGGGTTCATCCGCCAATACCGTGTACGTCACGCCGGCTTTATTCAACAGAGCCAACAAGGCCAAGGCTTCGTCATCTTTTTTGTACCACGCCGTCTGCCCCAGATATACCAGGACGTCCGCCCTCTCCGGCAGATCCTTTACGGCGTTTTCCATTCGCTCGAGCCTCTTGTCCAGGCCGTAGATGTTGTTCTTTCGGTGAATGTTCCCGATCGCCCGCGAGATTTCCGCCGGTTCCAGTCCGGCGACCACAGCCTGAGTGCGCGCCTCGCGAATATAGGCAGACGGTTTGAAGCCGGTCACGCAATCGTTGGCGCAGGCGTCGCACAGACAGCAGGTGTACATGATGCCTGCCATATCTCCATCGAATTTTGTTCCTCTTTCCACCATCGAGGCCAAAAGGCCCCGGCCTCGCGGAGTGAAGGCTTCATTGCCGGTAGCGGCGCCTGTCGGGCATATGTGACGGCACATCCAGCAAAAACGGCAGGCCTCCGCGTTTTGCCTTGCATCATTCGAAAACATCGTCCCGCTCCTTCTTCAGGTGGTTTATAGTCCCAGTTTGTACGGATTCAGGATGCCATTGGGGTCCAGAGATTTTTTAAGCCCCTGCAACACCTGCATGGCAGGCCCATATTGTTCTTTCATCAGGCGTCCCAATTTGACGCCTATTCCGTGGTGATCGTTGATGACGCCGCCGTTTTCTATCGCGGCGCGCACGGCTTTGTTCCAGATTCTATTGTGCAGGCGGATGCTCTCCTCCGGGTCTTCCGGCGGGTCGTCCATGATAAAGCGATCGTAAATCATGGTCCCCCACTCGTACCAATGAGAGCAATGGGCAATAAAGCGCACGTTCTCGAAATTATCTTCGACCGCGTGTTTCATGGCCCAATAGATTTTTTCCACGTTGTCGAAAGTCGCGCAGGTGTCCATCGTGCCGAACATTTGAGGGTTGTTCATGGTATGCCCCGGATAAAAGAACGTAATTTTGTTCTCGTACCACTTTTCGCCGTATTCGTTGCCCAAATATTCGGCATGAGCTTCCTCGCAGATTCGGTGAACGATTTTTTCTTCTATGTCCACGATCTCCGGAATTCCTTCAAGCGTCATATTCATAAAAGCGCCTTTTCGCGGGAAGCCAAGAATTTTTTTAATGATGGATGTCGTTTCGGGCTCATCGAACAAGCGCATGAGAGAAGGCTTCAAAGTCTGCACAATTTTCCGGCAGGTCTCGATTCCTTTCGAAAAATTATCGAACAGAAAAGCATAATGCCGGCGGCATCCAGGTTCTTTGACCATTTTGAACGTGGCTTTCGTAACGACGCCCAGCGTCCCCTCGGCACCGATGAACATCTGCCGGATATCGGGCCCGGTAGAGTGCTTTGGAATCGGAAGGGAGCAGATTACGTCGCCGTTCGGCAGCACGGCTTCCAGGCTGATGCATTGATCGTCTATTTTTCCGTACTTGGTGGAGAGAATGCCGATGCCGTTGTGGGCGATAGCGCCTCCTACCGTGCAGCACGTGAGGCAGCTGGGAATATGCATCACCGAATAACCGCGTTCGTTGGCGTACCACTCGAGGGTTTGAAAATTCATGCCCGCCTCGGCGGTGATCGTGTTCGAAATTTCATCGACACACAAGAGCTTGTTCATACGTTTCATGTCGAGAAGAATGCCGCCCGCCAATGCCAAAGCGGCGCCTTGAGAACCGGAACCTCCGCCCCAGATCTGCACGGGTATTTTATAGTAATTGGCGATTTTCATGATTTTCGACACTTCCGCAGTGCAGCACGGCCACAAAAGGAAATCCGGCAGAGGGGGCTCTTTGCCCTTATCCATCCACATACGGGCAACCCAATAATAATCAGTCCCATAAGCCAGTTTTTCACTGAAGCTGGTACTCACGTAATCGCGTCCCACGGCGTCTTCAAGTTCGGAACGAATCATTTCCGGCATAAAGCCCTTAAATTCCACCTGAATGCCCTCCTGAAACACCTGTTTTTACAGGCAGTAAAGTAATGGAGATACAAAGAGTCCTTGCCGAACGAACATTTCTTTTGCTTCTTTTGTAATTTGCAGGAATTTCTTATGAAACATAATGACTATACTTGAACTATTTAGATCTGTCAAGTTAAATTTTGGAAGGGAAATAGATCGATTGGATAAGATTAATTGCACAAAGATATCATTTCCTCTCTTTTTCGAGAAGGTTCGAGAAGGAAAGTCAAAAGGCCGAAACCGTTCTTTTTTTATAATTTCGAGGCAACCCTTACCTCGATGAAAGTTTGAAAATGTTTGACCCGCTCGGCGGAAGCGGCGTAGTCTGTGATCAAAACTGTACAACGGTCGAGCGGACAAATATTGATCATTTCTTTTTTGAAAAACTTGGAACTGTCGGCGAGCAAATATGTGGCTGCGGAGCGCTCGATCGCTTTGTTCAAAATATTCGCGATATCCATGCTGCTCGTGGTGAGGTTGTTGTTTTCCGATATTCCCGCCGCCGAAATGAAGGACATATCGATATTGACCCGCTCCAGAAAATCGACGACCCACGATCCGTCCAGCATGTTGAAGGAAGTGTTCAGTTCTCCTCCGGTAGAAATCAAACATATCCTGTGTTTTTCTCTGACCATGCTCAAAACCGAGGGAGAGTTGGTGATGATATTCAGAGAAGGGCAGGAACGCTTCAAAAGTTCTGTGGCAAAAACGTACCCCGTTGTCGAGGAGTCGATAAAAATGGTGCCGCCGCCCTTTATGAGAGACGCCGCTTCCGCGGCGATGGAACGCTTCAAGTCCAGGTTTTGATTCATTCTCACATTGAAGCGCGTTTCGTAAGGGAAAACATCTTCCTTTCTCAGCTTCGCCCCTCCGTGAATTTTGGTGAGAACCCCCTGGCTTCCGAGAACGGTCAAGTCGCGTGCAATCGTGATTCTGGAAACGTCGAACTCCTCTACGAGTTCTTTTACGGTACACACTTCCGCGTTATGAAGTTTTTCCACGATCTTTGATCGCCGCTCTTCAGGTAGCATCATGAACGCCTCTTTTCGGCCATGCTCAAATCTGTTCAAATTTGTTCGATTATATAGGTTACAATACACTGTATTTTATTCTCTCCCTGCGATAAGGTCAATGACAACCTGCTGAATGATTGACAAAACTTCATCATGGTAAAGCGAAACAGAACCGTACATTTTTGAATCGAACATATTGGCCATAATCTGCCGCCAAAGAGGGCTTTTGGCGCCGCCGACAATGCGACACCCGTTCAGGGTTGGGATCACTCCCCGGGTCATCGTCAACGAGCATCCGCAAACGCCCGCGGAAAAAACAGGACGCTTCACGAGGTCACGATATCATCTCTCCAAAGCCTGAATTTCGTCCAGAGACAATTTGGTATAACTGTGTTAAAATATTCAACCACAGTCAAATTTTTAAGCCGCTTGAAAATCAATGTTCATTTTTAGTAAATAAATATGACGATTTTCGGTTTTGATAACGGACAAAAGGAAGTGATTTCTTATGAGCGACTGGGTCGGGGAGATCATAGGAACAGACAAGGCGATCATCGGCTTGTGTCACATTCCGGCGTTGCCGGGCGATCCGTTATACGACGAAAAAGGCGGGATGGAAAAAGTATCCGAGGCCGTCCGCCGGGATGTGCTTTCCCTCCAGGAAGGGGGTATCGACGCCATCCAGTTCACCAACGAGTTCAGCGTGCCCTATTCGAGCCGAGCCCGCCCCGAGATCGTGGCCGCTATGGCTTACCTGATCGGCAGGGTAAAAGGGGACCTCAAAGTTCCTTTTGGGGCTAACTGCATCATGGATCCCCTGGCGACGATTGGCCTGTGTGCGGCGGTGGGCGCGAAGTGGACACGAGGCGCCTATCACGGGACCTGGGCCACCAACTCGGGACTTGTCAGCGCCGACAGCTCGGAGGTCTACCGCCTGCGCCGCAGTCTGGGGGCGGACAATCTAAAGTTGGTGCACTACATCAACCCTGAAAACTGCGTGGACGTCGGAGGCAGAGATTATATAGAGTGCTTCAAACCTTATTACTTCCTCAACAAGCCAGACGCCATAGGAATTGCCGGTAGCGTCGCGGGACAAAAACCCGACCCCGTCTTTTTGCGTCGTTGCCGCGAAACGTTTCGGGAATCCGTCATCGTCGTGGTTACAGGCGTGAAACCGGATAACCTGGAGGAACTGATGCAGCACGCCAATGCCGCCTTCGTGGGCACTTCTCTGAAAAAAGACGGGATCTTTGCAAACGAGGTCGATTCGGCGCGGGTGGCCGCTTTGATGGAGAAGGCCAAGAGTATCCGCTGAAGAGTTCTCGGAAGAGGGAGGTGAAAGAGGCGAAAAAAACGGATAAGTTTCGACAGATCTCATCGAGGCAAGGGGTAAGAGCATGAAAAAAAAGATTCTCGTCGCTTGCGGCACAGGAGGGGTGACCTCTACGGTTGCAACCCACAAAATCAAAACGTTGTGCGAAGAAAACGGTATCCAAGCGGACATGATCCAGTGCGGTTATCGAGAGATCTTTCAATATGTGGACGAAACAGATCTCATCGTTACCACCCAAAAGACGGACATCCCGCTGGGCAAACCCGTGGTCTTCGCCCTCGCCTATATCACCGGCATAGGCGAGGAAGAGTTGAACGCGCAGATATTGGCTGAGCTCAAGAGGTAAAAGGTGAGCGGTATGCGTGTGCTGGAAGAAATCTACCCTTCCATCTACTCCGCCGATCACCTGTTTTTGCACGACGAGCTGATGAAGGTCGACAAGGCCGGCTTTCAGGAGCTACACGTCGATATTCAAGATGGGATTTTCACGCCCAACATGTCTTTCGGCATGAGGGTCGTGGATGGGTTGCGCAAATACACGGCGATGCGCTTCAACGTACACCTGATGGTGCTGAACCCCGAATATTACATCCAGCGCCTCAAGGCGACAGGCGGTATCCGGGTTGTTTACTTCCATCCCTCCGCCGTGCGTTATCCCAGCGAACTGATCACCGAAATCAACAGCATGGGAGCCCAGGCGGGGTGCGCTCTCAATCCCATCGAAGTTATCGAGGAATTGATCTACTACAAGGACAAAATCGGGGCGTTTCTCGTCGGAACGGCGGAGCCGGACAACAGCGGCGGGCTGTTCGCCCACGGCTCGCTCCAAAAGATACGGCGTCTGCGGAAACTCTTCGGCGAGGAAATTGAAATCGTGGTGGACGGAAACATCAACGCGGAAACGCTGCCGATAGCCCAAGAGGCGGGAGCTAACCGATTTGTGGTGGGAAGGGCTCTCTTCCAAGCCCCAAAAATCCAGGAAGCTCTCGGCGAATTGGAAAATGCCCTCGCCTCGAAACATGGCGCGGTGACATAACAAGAGTCGACAATTTTATTTTTACGAGGAGGGAGTAGAATGCAATTTTTGGAAACTTTTACCAAAGTAATGGGTCAGATTCAAGGTCTTGGAAGCTTGGTGATGATCCCCATCATCATCATGGTGCTGGGTCTTCTCTTCCGGGTCTCTTTCCTTCGGGCCATCCGCTCCGGTCTGTTCGTGGGAGCCGGTTTCGTAGGGTTGAGTCTCGTCACGGGCGCGCTGAGTTCCAACTTGACCCCCATCGCCCGGGCGCTGCTGGAGCGTTTCGACGTGCATCTCACCTACGTCGACGCCGGATGGGCCGCCGCGGCGGGCGTCGCCTTTTCCACAGAGGTGGGGGCCTTCATCATCCCGGCGATCATGCTGTTGAACGCCGCGCTGCTTTTGCTGCGTCTGACCAAGACGGTGAATATCGATATCTGGAACTACTGGCACTACGCTTTTGTGGGCTCCTGCGTCTAC
>JAISWV010000413.1 GCA_031270755.1 Synergistaceae bacterium | reverse complement strand
GATCGAACCACGTTCTGTCGTCCCTAGGCTTGAGCTACCAATACAACGCCCTCTCCCAGATCGGCATCAAGCTTCCCTCGGATGGCATCATGTCGGCTCAAGGGCAGACCGGCGAGCTGGATTTCAACACCAGCACCTTCATGACGGCCCTGGAGAACAACGCGGAGGACGTTTCGATGCTGGTCGTCAGCTTCGCGGAGCAGATGCAGGCCTTCGTGGACAACACGATCAAGGCGTCCACGAAGGAGGTGGCCTCGGGAGTCACCGCCGCCCAGGGGTCTGTGATGCGCGAGATGAACGCCATCGACGAGGAAATCAAATCCATCGACAAGTACCTGACGGACTTCGAAAGGCGTCTCACGGCAAAACAGGAGAGCCTTTACAAGCAGTTCTCGGCGGCGGAAGTCAGTCTCTCCAAGATGATGCAACAAGCGAGCTGGCTGGCCAGCGTCACGGCCCAGTTGCAGCAGCAAGCCACAGGTACGAGCTGACAGCGCAAAGAACCGACCGTATAGTGCACGAGGAGACCACTCACCAGTCGGGTGGTCTTTATATTGCCGCGAACCCGCAATCATCGGGTATCCACCTCAAGGGTGTTCGAAAATCTCGGTCAAAGTTCCCACACCGGGAGGGCCAGCAAATCTTCGGCCAAAGGAGCGGCCGTTCGGCGCAAGCATACAATGGCCCCCGGGCCCACCGGCTTTCCCAGTTTGCGCAGCGCCGAGAAATTTTTCGCGTCGGCGCGGGACGGTGCGCCGGTCTTTTTGACGTCGATGGGATACAGCGTGCCGTTTCGCTCTATAACGAAGTCGATTTCTTTCTGGTCGGCGTCGCGGAAGAAAAAGATACTCGGCTCACGCCCGTTGTGCCAATAGCTCTTCATGATCTCGACAAATACGTAAGTTTCCAATAAAGATCCCGTCAGATAGCCGGCCTCCAAAGCCTCGGGCGTGTCCATATTGGCAAGATACGCCGCAAGCCCCGTGTCCATGAAGTATATTTTCGGCGTCTTGACCATTCGTTTGGTGATGTTGTTGTAATAAGGTTCCAGCAGTTTCACGACGCCGGAACGCTCCAGGGTACTCATCCACGCGCTGGCCGTTCTTGCGTCTATGCCGGCGTCCCTGGCCAGCCCGGCGTAATTCAGCAGACAGCCGCTCCTGACCGCGGAGGCGCGGATGAAATTATAAAATTTGATTTCGCTTCCAACTCCCAGGTCGCCCCTGACATCGCGTTCGAGATACGTTTGAAGGTACGATCTGTAAAAAATCTCGCGATTTTCACCGCCTTGGACAATGAGCCGCGGAAACGACCCGAGCCATATCCGGCGGTAGAGTTCCAGCAAACTCGGCCCCGGCTTTTCTTCGAGGTTTTTGACCGAGTCCATCGACGGCAGGAAAGGGACGCTGGTGAAGGGCCTTCCCTCCATTTCGCGGCAAGAAAAACCCAACAAGTCGAGAATGGCCACCCGGCCGGCCAGGGACTCCCGAACGCCCTTCATCAATTGAAATTTTTGCGAACCCGTAAGCCAGAACAAGCCATTTTCCCTGTGAGTATCGACGTAAATCTTAATATAGGGAAAGAGTTCCGGCGCGTATTGAATTTCGTCGATCACCACCGGCGGCTCGTAGCGCTGGATAAAAAGCGCCGGGCTGGTTCGGGCGATTTCCCTGTCGCTCAGGTCATCGAGTGAAACGAACTTGCGTTCGCGGGCGCGAAGCATCTCCAAAAGAGTGGATTTCCCGACCTGACGCATACCGGTCAGCATCAACACCGGAAACGTGCGCGAAACGCTCTCGATAAAAGGCCCCATCGTCCGATCCATCATGTGTTCCCTTATGTGTTCCGGCATTGCGTCAGCCTCCGTGCAATCGTACATTGCCTTGTCATATTATACGAAACAGAGGGCCGTGTCAATAATTACAAGGCTTTACGACTACCATTTTTTATCGGACCTCCACCGGAGAACCGGCACATCAAAAAAGCGATCGTGCCCAGGTGCTTGGCGCGGTCGCTTTCAGTCTTTTTGTCTGTCTTTGTTATCTATTGTTTCCGGTCTCGTCACCTCCGCTGAAATCGTCATCTGTGCCGAGGCCGAGTATGGCGAAAACGTCGAAAGCGTCTTCTTCGGTTTTGGCCCGGATGGCTTCCACCTCCTGGGCCAGCTTTCGCTTGGCCTCCAAAATCGTCTTGGCCTGTTCCAGCTTTGCGAAAGCGACGTCCACGAGTCCCCTGTCGTAAAGCTCCGTTGCGGCGTTGATGACAAACGCTCCCATAAACGCTTCGAATTTGCGCGCCTTGTGCTCTTCCGTATCGCCGAAATGCTTTCGCGTCAACCGCAGGATATCCCACGAAAGGGTTTCCTGGCTGATACGTCCAAGTTCGTCGAGAACCCGGTCGAACTCGGATTTTTGCGATGTGGAATCCACGTAGCGTTCTTTAGAGGTCACGTCGTACTCAGGAACGAAAGCGGGGTTTTTTTGCTGCCTTTGTTCCGGCACGGAACCGGCATTCTCATACCGTGTGCTTTCTTGGTCCGTTATGGTCTTCGCCCCCCTCGTCGAAATTTTTATTTTTTGTCCACTTCCAGGGCCAAATTCATAATGTCGGCCAATCGATGCGCAAAACGCCCCGGGTCGGCAATGGGAGCGCCGTCCAAAATCAGGGCTTGGTCGTACAACACCGAGGCGAAATCCTCCACCTTCCCGTCGCCGGATCGCGACAGCTCCATCAACCGGCGGATTACGGGATGCTCCGGGTTCAGCTCCAGGATACGTTTGCCGGGGGGAACGTTTTGCCCCATCGCGCGCATCAGCTGTTCCATCTGCAAAGACATCGTGTTTTCATCGCTCACGAGACACGCCGGCGAGGACTTCATCCGCGCGGAAAGGCGCACGTCGCTCAACGCCTCCCCCAAGGATTTCATGATTTTGTCCTTCAGCGGGGCAAACTCTGCCTCGAAGCCCTCCAGTTTTTTCGACGTCTCCTTGCGCTCCTCTTCGGTCTCAGCCTGCACGGAGCCGGACCCCGCGTCGAGAAATTTCGTCTCTCCGTAATCGTGTGTCTGAGTCATTAAAACCTCATCCACCGGATCCGTAAGCAATAAAACCTCATATCCTTTATCCGAAAACGCCTCCAGTTTCGGAGAGCCTTTCAAGGTGGAAACGTCCCGGCCGAGAAGGTAATAGATGCCTTCCTGTTCGGGCTTCATGCGGCTTTTGTAGTTATCCAGCGTCGTCCACCCGTCGCCGCCCGTGGAGCGGAACAGGGACAGCTCCAAGATAGTCTGGGCGTTTTCCCGGTCGCGAATCACGCCCTCTTTGAAGGCCCTGCCGAAAGCCGTCCAGAATGTTTCGTACTTCTCCCGCTCGCTCTCCAGCATCTTGCGAAGGCTGGAAAAAATCTTGCGCAGCGTGCTCCGCCGTATCACGCGGACCCGCTGGTCCTCCTGGAGGATTTCACGCGAAATGTTGAGGGGCAGGTCCTCCGAGTCGATGACGCCCTTGACGAAACGCAGGTACTCCGGGATCAAATCTTTGCAGTCGTTCATGATGAAGACGCGCTTGATGTAAAGGCTGATGCCGCCGCCGCGGTCGTTCATGAAGAGGTCGAAGGGCGCCTGCCGGGGGATGAAGAGCAGCCCTCTGAAGTTGACCGACCCCTCGGCGTTGATGGCGATGCGGGTCAGCGGCTCCTGCCAGTCGTGGGAAAGATGGCGGTAAAACTCGCGGTACTCGTCCTCTGTGACCTCCCCCTCGGCCTTGTACCAAATCGCCTTTTGCGAGTTGATTACCTCGTCCTCGAAGGTTTCTTTCTTGTCCTTCCACTTGGTGCAGTTCATGACGATGGGATAGCCGATGAAGTCGGAATATTTCTTTACGATATCGCGCAGCACCCATTCGTCCGTGTAGTCTTTTTCTTCTTCTTTTTCTCCTTCACCGGGCGCGCGGAGATACAGCTTCACCGACGTGCCGCACTCGGGGAGCGTGGTCTCCTCCAGGGTGTAGGAGCCGTCCCCCGTGGATTCGAACTTCCACGCCTCGGCCGACCCCAGCCGCCGGGAAACGAGCTCCACCTTGTCGGAGACCATGAAGGTGGAGTAAAAGCCCACCCCGAATTGACCGATGAGCATCTCCTGCGTCGAAAGCGAATTTTTGTCTGTTTTTTCTGCTTTGTCCGCGGCGCTCCGTTTCACGGCACTGAGAAATTCTTTCGTCCCCGATTTGGCGATGGTGCCGATGTAGTCGACGATTTCCTCGCGGGTCATCCCGATGCCGTTGTCGGTTATCGTGAGAGTTTTCTTTTCCTTGTCGCGCTCGATGCGGATCCGCGCCTCGTACTCCCCGTACTCGTCACTGGACAGCACCTCGATTCTGCGTTTGTCCAATGCGTCGGAAGCGTTGGAGATCAGCTCCCTCAAAAAAATTTCCTTGTTGGAGTACACGGAGTGGATCATCATCTTCAAAAGCTCCGCGGCCTCCGATTGAAAAAAATGCGTTTCTTGTGCCATTGCTCATACCTCCCAAAAATGAAAAGTTGAAACAAAAAGGGCTCCCTATCGAGGAACCCTCTTTACATTTTTTTAGATTATATCGCTTCATAGAAGAGGCGCAACAGTCAAAATTTTATAAACGTGGTTCCATTGCGTCAACGGCTCATAAACCATTTCGCTTTAGCCCGACCCGAGGGGAAATTTTCGGACGAGGGCCGGGGCGTTTGGTCGTCCGT
>JAISWV010000412.1 GCA_031270755.1 Synergistaceae bacterium | reverse complement strand
AAGAAAGCCGCTTCCGCAGGAACAAGCACAAGAGGCCGGAATAATGGCGTGTCCTGTTCAGGAGCAAATTCAGCGCGATCTCGTCTCCGCCATGAAGAGCCATGACGAGCGGAAGTTATCGGTTTTGCGTATGCTGAAAGCGTCGATTCAGCTCGCCTCCACCGAAAAAGGCAGAAACGCGGAACTCTCCGACGATGATATACATGCGCTCGTGAGGCGCGGCATAAAGCAGCGTGAGGAAGCGGCAAATCTTTATAAAACGTGCAAAGCCAACGAGCGCGCGGAGGAAGAGGCCGAGGAAGCCCGTATATTGTCCGGTTATCTTCCCTCGCAATTGGACGACACAGAACTGGATGCCCTGATAAGACGCGTCGTTTCGTCCCTAAACGCTGAGCACAAAGACATGGGGCGCGTCATCGGCGCGGTCATGAAGGAGGTCTCCGGGCGCGCCGACGGCAAGAGGGTGCGCGAGGTTGCGGGAAAAATTTTAGGATGAAAATTTTTTGTCGGCAAAATCGGGATTGGGCATTAGCTTGATCCCTTTTTTTCACGATGATCCGAACTGTGATAGTAATGATCGGAAGGGCGTCATAATCGTTTTTTGACGTATTTGTCATGGAGGGGTATTTTTGCCGACAGGGGATTTTTCGATTTTGGCGGAATATGAAGTTGACGACGATCTCACTCTTCTGCTGGCCCGGAGCGAAGGAATGCCCCGATTGGGCATAAACAACCTCGAGAGCGGAAAGAAAAAATACGTCCCTCTGTCCTGGGTAGAAAATCCGTCCCGCTCCCTGAAAATAAAAATTGGCAGAAGCACGAAGGAATATAATCTGCCTTTGCTCATGGAAGGGGTATCGTCGCTCATAACGGCCAGTTCCGAGTCGTTGTCGCTGAATTCTCTTGCTTGGCGCGGCGTTCAGCTTTTAGGCGACCTCATACACATTCCCAAAATAGCCAGAAGCGACGCGGACTTGAGCCTGATAGCCGAAAACAAGAGGGACACGCTGTGGTACGCTTACACGCCAAAAAGAGGCAAATGCAGAGTTATGCCCTGTTTCGCGGTCGCGGAGGAGGAGCGCGGAATAATGTCCTCCTCGCTGGAGGAAGGGCGCCCATGGCAGGCCCCGGCCCTTTCTTTGGAGAACGGCTCTCTGCCTTTTTCCATGCGCAACGTCGCTATGGTCAAAGAAATCTCTCGCGCGAACCCAGCCAGATGGAGTGAATTCATGCTGCCGATTTCCAAGGCGATGCTGCTTGGTTTCAGCGACTGGTCGAAAAGCGGGGAGCATCTGTTCGGGGACGCGCTGTGGAAGCATTTGCCGAACCAGAACTACAGATCGGAGGAGACCGTTTCCGCTATAGCTTCGGCAGGGAAGATTTTTATGGGCAAGATCATAGCGTACCTGCGACTGTGGCCGGTGGTGGGGAAAGTGCGCTCCGAGCGGGTCGCCGACGCTACGAAGGCGCTCGACGAACGGGGCATGAAAAAACGCGAGAGGTTCGAGATGGTGGTCCCGAATCTCGACGACAAACAGTTCCGTGTCACGAGGCTGGTGGACGAGGCGGCATCGGTCGTGGCGTTTGGCATTGTGCCGGTTACCAGGCTGCCCGGGGAGCAGGATCGCGTCATTTCGTTCAATGGCGATGATTGGGAGACATGCCTCGAAGCCTGTTCACTGGGCGGAGAAGTCGATCCGCAGTATACGTGCAATTCTATCCTCGCCGCGATAGAAACGAAGAACTGGTACGACCGCATCGTCGAGTGCCTGACGTGGGCGCCGTGTCGCGAGGAGGAGTGAGGCTTGAGCGGTTACGTAGATAACGCTGTTTCCGCAATTGCGGAGAAATGGCGCGACCATAAAGAGGTTTCCACTCTCGCCAGGCAGATGGAAATCCTGGGCAAAAACATGGCGCATCTCCGTGACGGCAAAGACGCCGAAGCCCGCAAAAAAGCCCGCATAGTGTGGCAGAAGGCGTCCACGCACTATTGGGATCTGTTGTGGGCGATAGTCGAGGCCAAAATAGACGCAGGGCCGCCGTGCGAGTTGGAATTCGACGATGCCGAACGCCTCTTGATTGATTTCGGGCACCTCTCGTCGGGCTACACTACTCCGAATCCCGCGTTCGAGGAACACCTGGGCGACTCCACCGCGGTAGACATGTACCAGTACGACCGCCTCACTGACTATATCAGGGAAAGTTACGCCCTGATTTTCGGCAAACCCTACCACGGCCCGTCCGGAGGCGTTACCATGGAGGAAAAGTTGAGGCGCTTCGAAAACGAATTGAAGACGGCGAAAATCAGGCGCAAGGTCGCCATCAATACGCTGGTCTCCAAAATAGACGTCATAGAAAAAAAAGAGCTGGAGGATACGCTGAAAAACCTCGATGAAGGCTTGACGGACGCCATCGCGACGGATATGCGCACCAAACGGGTCAGGGAAGCCGACAACGCGGCCCGCGCCGTCATCAAGGAGCATTGCAAGCAGTACGAGACGGCGGAGCGTACGTTCTGGTACCTGATGGAAAATATCGAGAAAAAGATCTCTAAGGTCGACGCGCCAAAGGCGGAGGAAATTCCGGCGGCGGCGCCTCACGCCGCGTCGCCGCCGCGCGCGAATGCCGCGTTCGATCCCTTTATCGAGATAGAGGACGATTACATAGAAATGGCGAAAAATATCAAGCCCGCGCCGGAGCCCGACGAAGCGGCGCCTGAATATCGCCCCGACAGCGTCGAGCTTCCCGACGAGCCGGAGTCCGAAGCGACAGTGGAGACTATGAGGGAGGAGCCGGTCGCGGAACAGGAATCTCCCGACCAGTCGCTCAAGATAGTACAGAACGTACTGTCGTTGCACGATCGAACGAAGTTCCTGGCGGGCCTCATCGTGCACGTGACCAACGAGACCGAACGCTGGAAGACCAAGGTGGAGATGGCGAACAAAAAATTCAAGGGGCAGGGCGTTCCAGCTCTGAAACTCGAACTGCGCGAGGGAATAAACCACAAGAAGGAATTTATGACCCTCGCGGCGCGCACCGCGAGGGTCGACACGTCACCGCTGTGTCAGAACAAAAACAAGCCGATATCGATGTCCCGCGCCGGCGAGGTAATGATGGATCTCACCCCGCTCGATCCCGAC
>JAISWV010000307.1 GCA_031270755.1 Synergistaceae bacterium | reverse complement strand
GTCCTTGAGAGCCGTGACCTGTTCGGTGTACGAAAGAACGGGAGAGTTTGTGGGCAGGTCAAGGCCCCAGCCGTACAACCCCGTCTGGGACAGCAAAAACCCGGTGTAGCCCGAACCGCAGGCAATCACGTCTTTGCCCGGTTTTATGTTTCCTATGTTCTTGATCGGGGACTTCTGGAACACGGCAAAAGTGTTCAGTCCCACGTGTCCCAGGACCACAACTCTCAGGTTCTCCAGCTTGCCGATGGATTCGTACTCCCGTGTACCGGTGTAGGCACAGTGGGCCACGTCGAACAGGGTGAAACCAAAGTCGAGGTTATGGGTGTTGACGAAGTTGAGGTTTTCCGTGGTAGCTGTTGTCGCTTGGGCGGTCAGTTCCACCAGCTTGGATTTTTGGGTGATGACGTTGGCCATAGCTGCACCCAAAACGTAGAAAACCCCACCGCTGTTGCCCGTACCGATGGTCATTCGCGCCCGTTCATCCGCAGCGTAAACTGGTCTGTGTTCAAAAACAAGGAGTATTGCCAGAGAAAGAACCAAAGAAACCGAAATTACCCTTTTCACTAAACTCTTGCCACACATTCACATCTACCTCTCTTTCATCTCGATTGCTACATTCGTGCTTAAATTACATTTCAGCGCAAAAAAACAATACGAATAAAAACGTTACTAACTTCAATACTTTCGTGTCCCAAAAGTCAATTTTGAAACTTGTTGTTAAGCGAGCTTTCCAAGGTTGTCTGACACGACATATTTTGCCGTCGTTACCGTTTTCAGCTCTTCAAGGGTGATCTCCGGCGCGATTTCCTCAAGCACCATCTTCCCTTCGACAAAACGAAACAACGCATACTCGGTGACGATGACATCCACTTCCGCGTATCCTGTCACGGGCAACTTGCACGACGAAATAATTTTTGGCTCCCCTTTTTTCGTTACGTGCTGCATGGCAATATAAACCTTGTTCGCCCCCGCGACGAGGTCCATGGCCCCCCCTACTCCCAGCTGTTTGCCGTTCGGGATGATCCAGTTGGCCACGTTGCCATTTTCGTCCACCTCGAAGGCGCCGATGACCGTAGCGTCGATGTGCCCTCCTCGGATCATTCCGAAAGAAACGGAACTGTCGAAATAGGCGCATCCTCTTGTTTCCGTGACTTTCACACGACCGGCGTTGATGAGGAAAGGATCTTCTTTGCCCGGTTCGGCGGCAGGCCCCACGCCCAGCATCCCGTTTTCGGCCTGAAGAAACAGGCTGTTGCCCCGCACATAGTCAGCTACCATAGTGGGAATCCCCACCCCAAGATTGACGAACAGCGGACGCTTCCGGCTCATCTCGGTAAATTCGCGGGCAATTCTTTGGGCTATACGAATTTTCGCACTTTCTTCTTCCATTTGAAACATGGCCCTTATCTCCTTTGAACCAGCACGTCAATGAAAATGTGAGGCGTCGCGACGCTTTCGGGATCGAAAGCTCCCGCAGGAACAATCTCGCCGACTTCAGCGATAACGAAGTCTGCCGCCATAGCCATCAATGGGTTGAAATTTCTCGCTGTTTTGTAATAGACGAGGTTGCCCAATGTATCCGCTTTTGCCGCGCTGATAAGGGCGACATCCGCTTTTATGGCCTCCTGGAGAATGTATTTTTTCCCTGCGAACACCCGTTCTTCCTCGCCCTTTGCCAGTTCGGTGCCCACCGCGGTAGGAGTGTAAAACGCGGGAATACCCACCCCCGCGGCGCGGATGCCTTCGGCAAAAGACCCTTGAGGAACGAGCTGAACTCCGATTTTTCCGCTGTTGTAGGCGTCGGCGACCTCGGGATTCCAGTTGTAATAGTTCCCGATCAGGTTTTTAACCATGCCGGCCCGAAGCAGAGCGCCGAGCCCGACTCCAGGCGACCCCAGGTCGTTGCTGATGATTGTGAGATCCTTGACGCTCAATTGCGTCAAAGCCGCCACCAGTTGCTTGGGATCCCCCGCATTGCCGAAACCGCTGACCATGACGCGGTCTCCGGTTTTGATCATGCTCAAGGCCTCGTCGATACTTTTGAGTTTTTGAATCCGCTCTTCTGTCATATTGTCCCTCTCTTCTCTACGCTCGTTCCAGAATAACGGCCAATCCCTGCCCTCCGGCAATACAGATAGCCGCAAGGCCATAACGCACGTTTTTCTTTCGCATCTCATGCGTCAGAGTCAAAAGAATTCGAGTCCCGGAACAGCCCAGGGGGTGACCCAACGCGACGGCTCCTCCGTTGACATTGAGTTTATCGATATCCAAGCCGAGTTCCTTTACGCAGGCAAGGGTTTGGGCCGCAAAGGCTTCGTTGATTTCGACGAGCCCCATATCTGAAAGAGAAAGCCCCGCTTTTTGAAGAACTTTACGCGCGGCCGGGACGGGGCCGATGCCCATGTAGCGGGGATCAACTCCTGCTGAGGCAAAAGCCGCAATCCGCGCGAGAGGAACGAGCTTTTCTTCCCTGACGGCATTCTCGGAGGCAAGGAGCAGCGCTGCGGCCCCGTCGTTTCTTCCAGAGCTGTTTCCGGCGGTCACCGTGCCCCCGGGATTTTTGAATGCCGGTTTGAGTTTCGCAAGGGCTTCGATCGAAACATCCCGGCGGGGAAATTCGTCCGTTTGGAAAAGGAGGGGCTCTCCTTTTTTCTGAGGAATCGGCACGGGGACGATCTCCTCGGCGAAACGTCCCGAATCTATGGCGGCAACAGCCAATCGCTGGCTTCGAAGGGCGAATTTGTCCTGCTCTTCGCGGCTGATGTTGTACCGTTCCGCCAGATTTTCCGCCGTCATTCCCATAACAAGACTTCCATAAATTTCTTCCGGCTGAGATTTCGGCTGGCTCTCCGTGTTGGGATCGATAAGAACCCCATTACCGGATCTGAAACCGAATCGGGCGTTGCGCAGGTAGTATTGAGCGTTGCTCATACTCTCCACACCTCCCGCAATCACCAGATCGGATTCTCCGCAGCGGATTTGCAGAGCCGCGGCAATTACCGCTTGCATTCCAGACCCACACTGCCGGTGAACCGTCCAGGCCGGGACCTCTTCGGGCAGCCTCGCCTTCAGAGCGCTGACACGGGCTACATTCGGGCAGTCCGCAGATTGCTTGGTCTGTCCAATTATTACTTCGGATATCCGATCTCCCGCAATACCGCCTCGCGAAATCGACTCATTGATGACCGGCGCAAGCAAGTCCTCCGGCAAAACGCTTTTAAGCCCTCCGCCCAGATTGCCCAACGCCGTTCTGGCGCCCGTTACGATATAAACGTCTTCCAATGTTTGAAGCCCTCCTCGACATGCAGGTCTCTGTCCTTCAGATTCAATAGACTGACAGCGACAGAATTCAATTTCATAGCCGTAGATTCCAGTAAGACGTGTTTAGCGGCTGATATAATACCCTTCAAACGCACCCCAAGTTTTTTATTATGGAAGAACTTATTTCATTACAAAATTATGTTCTGTAATAGAAAACTTATTTTACTATAGCCTAATGCCTATTGATTCTTTTGTCAATACGTACATCTGAAATTCTGTTGTTCGTCTGTGATAATGTCCACCCATAAGTCGTCTGAGAAAATGTCCTCACTATGCAGGAGAGAGTGACATTGACCCGAAGAGAATTAAAGCGCGTGAAGGTATTGGAGCGAGTGTCTG
>JAISWV010000091.1 GCA_031270755.1 Synergistaceae bacterium | reverse complement strand
CAGCGCCGATGGTACTGTATGGGGTACATACGGAAGAGTAGGTCTCTGCCAGAAAACTGATTTGTAAAGGCGAGAAGCGCGCAACTGCTTCTCGCCTTTTTTCGTATTTCATAAAAGCTCGCAAAAGCCACAATCGAGGCACAAAAGATAGCCTTTCGGGAGTTCTCTATAAAGAGCCGCAGTGTCAAAATATGCGTTATAATGCGTAGAGTATCCACAAATTATCGTATATCCTAAGGAGCGTGGCAAAATGGGAATTCAGCCTATTTACCAATTTTATGCAGAGCTTGATAATTATGAGCCAAGTATTTGGCGGCGATTTCAGGTGGCAAACAATGTCTCTGTCGCGCGGCTCGGGTACATTCTCATGACGATGTTCGAAATGCAGGCGAGCCACTTATATGCCTTTGAAGTACCTAAAAGGATTAAGGAGTATACGCGCGGGCAATTATCCGGTGTTGACGAAATCGAGAAAATTTTTCGGTTCAAGATGCCGGACAACGAAGATTTTACCGAAGAAGATAGCCGCTACATCGTGTTCGACGCGACAGAACAAAAAATTTCCAATGCCGTTTCAATGCCGGAAGAGCGTTTGTATTTCAATTACGACTTCGGCGATGACTGGTGGGTTTCTCTGGTGCTTGAAGATGTGATTGTGGACAGAGAACTGTCCGGCAGAGAGCTGCCTCGGGTGCTCGAAGGCGCGGGGTATGGAATCATTGAGAACTGCGGCGGTACACCCGGCTTGACTGCGTTGGCTCAAGCCTTCAAAAAGAAAAAAGGCAAGGAGTACAAAGAATTCAGCGAATGGCTTGGAGTCGATAATTTCAATCTGTCGGTGTTCGACGTTGATGACATGAATTTTCGCCTGAAAAAAGTTCCGCGCATTTATGCCGAAATTTATGAACACCGTCGTCAACCGACAAAACGGTCCATTGATTTCCTGGAGAGGAAATATCTGGGAAAATAGCGATGGATGGAGCGCTACACGAGGTTGGCTACGCCGCCGGTGATTTCCCCGGAATCACCTTGAATCCCGGCGATTCAAGGTCGCCGGCAATTTGAAAAACGCAGGCGTGGTTTCCAATTTCTTTCCCATCAAAAATATGCTGCACTTGAGAACGAGTGAGGGGGGACCGGTCGTCATTTTCCCGTCATTCGACGGCCGCCGCAAAAACCCGCTGGAAAAATTCTTTCGCCTCGGCGATCTGAGTCCGCCAGTCTCGGTCCGGGATGGCCCAAAGCTCCGTGACGAAGCGACGTACGCCCAAACTGGCGGCCGTCCAGATGCCTTCGGCGAAGTTCACCTGTCCCGTTCCGTAGGGAACTTCGCGGTATCGTCCTGGGGCCGCTTCTTTCAGATGGAGGGCCGCCAGGTGCCCCCGGCCGGTTTTCAGGTCCTCCGACACGTCATGCCCGTAAAGCGCGGCGGCGTTGGTGCAGTTGCCCAGGTCGGGATACACCTGGAGGTAAGGGCTGTCCACGGCACGGACGTAACGCATGGCTTTTGCCACCGTGTCCATGAACGGCGTCTCCATGGTCTCGAAGGCCAGGGGAACTCCGTATCGGGCGGCAATTTCCACGGACGTTCTCAAGCCCTCTTCGAAAAAACGCTCCGTCTCGGGAGTGGACGGTTCGTAGTACACGTCGTAACCCGCCAGTTGAATCAGCCGAACCCCCAGGTCCGCCGCCAGCTCGACGGCTTTGCGCAGGAGTGACAGGCTCCGGGCCCGCACCGCTGGGTCCGTGCTGCCCAGAGGATATTTGCGCTGTCCGCTGAGGCATATGGAACGGATCGGCAGCCCCACGTCGAACTGGAGGTTCGCCAGCTCTCGGCGTTGGCTCGACGGCATATCCAGACGCCGGAGCTTTTCATCGGTTTCGTCGATGCTGAACTCCAGGTAATCGTAGCCGAATTCTTTGGCGCAAAACAATTTTTCCCTGATGGACAGGGAAGAGGGCATGGCCTTTTCATAAATGCCGAATTGAAAGCTGTTCTCAGCGGCAGCGGAACTGGAAACGAGGCTCATATCGACTTCTCTGCCAACGCTTGCATTTCGGGCCAGACCGGGTCCAGGGCTTCGATGAGCCGCAGGTACAGGGAATACTTTTGGGCGTAGGCGTCTCGATGTTCAGGGCGGGGAAGCACCGCCGGCGCGATGGAACACATAGCGTTCGCGGCCTCCGCCAGGGAAGCGCGGTCCCCCACCGCCACCGACGCGGCGACGGCGCAGCCCAGCGCGCCGGTCTCGTTGGCTGTCACCGTCTCCACCGGCAGCCCTGTACAGTCGGCAAACATCTGCGTCCACACCTTGGAGCGGGTCGCCCCTCCGGAAAGCCGTATTGCCCTGGGCGGCTCTCCGCGGGTGGCCAGCAGCTTGTCCAGGTGGTATTTGTGGGAGAAAGTGATGCCTTCCCAGACGCTGCGGGCCAGATGCGCCCGCGTGTGGAAATTGCCGAGCCCCACGAAGGACCCTTTGGCGTTGGGGTGGACGTTGCTGGCCAAAAGGAAGGGCAGAAACACGGGACAAAAAGTCTCCGGCGGTATCCCGTCTACCCACCGCTCCAGCAGGCCGAAAACCGAGCGTCCGGCTTTTTCCTCCTCCGCCGCGATTTCAGGCAGCAGCTGACGGGCGAACCACTCGTTGTTCCCCGCCGAAGTGGGGCTGCTTTCCTCAATGAGGTAATACTCCGGCAGGCAGAACAGGGAGTTCATCAAGACCCGTCCGTCGGTGACGGGCTCGGAGCGCAGATATTCATTGATGCTCCAGGTTCCGGCGATCATGCAGATATTTTGCGGGTCCACCACCCCCGTGGCCAGGGCGCAGGCGTCGATGTCGAACATGCCTCCGGCCACCGGAGTTCCCTCCATCAGGCCGCAGGCTTCCGCCGCTTCACGTGTGACCCTGCCGCATACATCTGCCGACCCGCATAGAGGCGGCAGGGCCTCCAATATTTCCTCGATCCCGAACAGCTCCAACAGGTGGCGGTCATACTCCCGAGTCCGCAGGTTCAGCAGTCCCGTGCCCGAATAGTCGGTAATTTCGGCCAGGGCCTCGCCGGTCAGGCGGAAACGCACATAGTCTTTGCACTCGAAGATCCAGCCGATGCCGGCGTAGGATTCCGGTTCGTTGTCTTTGAGCCAGGCCAGAAGGGCAACGGGCTGACAGGCCATGACGTGCTGCAGAGAGATGGGGAAGGCACGCGCCTCCACCCCGTTCTCCTTCCAGCGCTGGACGTACCGCCAAGCCCGGTTGTCGGTGGAGATGACGCCGGGGCGAACCGGTTTGCCGTTTTTACCCCACAGATAAAGCCCTTTGCCGTGCCCGCATATGGCGACGGCGGCCACCTGTTGGGGCCGGCAGCCCGATTTGTCCAGGACTTGGCGGATGACGGAACAGTTTGCCCGCCACATCTCCTCCATGTCTCGTTCCGTGAAGCCGGACTTCGGGGTGATCATCGCCGTTCCCGTGGCGGCACTGGCGATTTCCCGCCCGTTCTCGTCGAACAAAGCCGCCTTGGTGGTTGTTCCTCCGTTGTCCACTCCCAGATAATAACGCATCGGCAACGCCTCTTTTTGAATCAAGATAAAAAAACTGATGAAGAAACTACACGACTCACGCGGCTCCTTCGCCGCCGGTTCGCTGCTTATGAAGTTAGAATAGTTAAAAACAAGTAAATTGCTATATTCAGCATTTCAATGTCCACGAATCGACGAGATTCTTTGTCATATTCTATCCCCGTCACGTTCGATTTATATATCGATACCTTTGGCTATACCTCTAAAAGATTTCATGGGTCTTACTGGAATCAATTCGATACGGCCATCGTAAGCAATGACTTTCAATTTCTCCCCAGATCGCAGACCGATGACTTCACGAGTTTTCTTAGGTATGACAATTTGGAATTTTGAAGAAAACGTACGCTATCTATGGTTTGCATAGATTCACCTCCTGTCGAGGCTTATTTTACTGTTTTGCCATAGATAGTCAATGAGTTTTACGAGTTTTACGAGAGGACATATTGCCTCTATTCCCCAAGAAAATTATAGCAAATTGTTGTATAATAAGAGCCAGAGAGAAGGGGCTCTGGACTCTTGAAACATTTGGTACTAACCGTTACTGGCTACCAGATGCAGTACCAGAAGATCAGTGCCACGATCCAGCAGACAGCAGAGGCAATGAGGACACATTCGACTGGGTATTCATTGCCTCTGTGGCTTTTCCAGCGACGTGTCGGCTTTCGCATTCAAATCACCAGATTTCCGCGGGCGAACTTTCCCCTTGTTGACGCCTCCTGATGAAGAAACTAAGCGAACGACACAGCTCGTACCTCGCTGGTCGCCTGCTTACGCTTTTCAGCGTCGGGTACCCTTCTGGAGAAACATTATACAGCCTGCTTGGGGGTTTGTTACGACGGGAAATTATTGTACAATTATCAGTGAGTAGTAAAAATAGGTGATAAAGAATATCCTTCATATTTATATATGCGTAACAGGCGACAACTTTGACAAATATGTCATCATGCCGCACTATATCCACCTGATCTCGATTATTGGGGATGCCTCGGGTGCGCTCCACGCCCCGAAGCTTGAGCCGCCAAGGGCGAGTTGACCGGCGCAGGCTGTGGCTGTGTCCCGTTATGCGGGGTTTAGCATCCTGATATAATGTCTATGGAAAGGCATCTGCGGGGTCAGGGGCTCCGATATTTTTAGATGAGCTTCCTCTGAGTCAGGGGGTGATAGCTTGCGAAAGCGAAAACCCAAAAACGGCAAAGGGGAGAAAAAGCTCTCTCTCCGTTTTGAGCTGCTTTTCGTCCCCTTTAGCCGTCTAGTGGTAATCCTCCGGTTCCTGTACCGACACTAACGGCAGCACCCGTTAGTATAAGCAAGCTTTCGGGTCAGTCGTCCTTTCCCTCCGGCTGGCCCAATTATATCACCTTCGAGTCGTTTTCCAAAACTGCCCAAAAAACCTCACGAGGTCTATTGCATCTATTGCCTCTATTGCATTATTGCATTGCATAGCATTTATTTCGTCCGTGACGCCATTAGACGGGTGATAATTTCCTCTTTATCTTGCCCTCATTTATCCATTTTGTGGTACTACTTTGAATTTTGGAGACATTACACCCTTTTTCAGGCTAAAAAGAGTAAATAGTGGAGTAGGAAAGTGCCGCC
>JAISWV010000016.1 GCA_031270755.1 Synergistaceae bacterium | reverse complement strand
ACAGCGGAGCTGCGATTGCGGGGCGTTCAGTCGGGATGCATAGCGACGCGGTCCAATACGGCAACCCGCAACCTGAATTTAACGGCGGGCATTGTATTCGGGGACCGCCAACTCCTTGCCGTGTTCGCTCAGGACAACGGCACGGCGATTCACAACAACCCCAGCGGCGCGGCTCAGGTCTGCGAAGTCTACGTCATTGATGACGGGACTGGCGCTTTGGATTTTCGAACGACGCCCTTTGGTGAAGTGACGCCATACGAGGGCTGGCCGCTTTACCGAGTGACCGTTCCCGCCGGCAATACTGAAGCCAACGATCAGTACCTCGCCAATGTGATTTTGACGGACATCCGGAAACTGGAGTCCAATTATCCGGCAATCTTGACGGCGGAACCCTTCGTGTATGTGCCGCTGCCTTACGTCGTACCGAATTCGGACTATGCCGTGTTGCTGGAAGCAACGAGCTATAGCGGGTCGGCGTGGGAACTGGGAGACATTTACGCGAAAGACAAAACAGGCAATGGATTTAAAATCGCAACGAACGGAGCCTGTGACCGCCTTAACGTTCGCTGGACCGTCATAGCGAAGAAAGGAGTTGGGAAACTTGGTTAGCCCCAAAATGGAAGCAATTCAGCCCGCGCCTCATGTGGCTTGGGCTATCGATGGAACGGTTCTGGCGGTGGGGACGGGAGAAGATTCCGTCATCGTCGATCTGAATGAGCGGCAGACGAACAGCGTGACCATCATCGATGTCACGCGGGGAGCAAATGGACTCGTGGAGGGAATTCACGGCCCATATGTTCTGTCAGTGGAAATTCCGCCGAGGAGGTCTTTCGAAATGGAACCTGAACCGCTTGACGCAGCGTCGGTGATCCTGCGTTTGTGGACATACAATCACAATACAGAAATGGAGGCAATATAAATGCCCAGTATACTCGTGAAAGACTCTCTCCGCATGTCGGTGGAAGGTGCCAGCGGCGGGAAAGTGACAGTGCTGTATGACGACCAAGGTAACCCCTCGTACATGCGGCGGTTCGCGCCTATGACGAACAGGGACTTGTATCGCCAATATTACGAAGACGACGAAGCTTGGACCGCGAGCCCGTTCAAAGCGATCGAGAACGAGGTCCATCCGGCATTCATGAAGGGCGGGACCCAGGTACGGGAATTGCTTATCGGACAGTACGCGGCGTATGATTTGAATAGTCGGGCTTGCTCGTTGCCGGGCGTAGACCCGAGAGTCAGCCTCAATTATGATTCTTCTTTGGCGCGCTGCAAAAACAAGGGAACTGGGTGGACGCTGAACACGACGTGGAATTGGGGTTTCATACAGGCGCTTTGCCTGCGCATGAAGTATCAGCCGCGTGGCAACACGAACTTTGGTCGGAGCCATGAGCTCACCTGGGAAACGGCGCTCAGGATAGACGGCGGTATAGCGGGAGACACGGCGGGCACGGGCCGCACCAAGACCGGAACCGGCCCCATATCTTGGAGTCATGATGGTACGGAGAGCGGCGTCCACGATCTCGTCGGCAACGTCTGGGAATGGCTGACGGGCATGAAGCTCGATGACGGGAAAATCCTTTTGGCGCCTGACAACAACATTGACCTGGCGGAATCCGGCTGGCTGGATACAGGAGCGCGCTTCAACTCGACGGTTGGAACGACGGACGGTACTGGAAACGGTGAAGGTGCCGGCGACATTGGGGATCCAGTGCTTTCCAACGAAATCACCAAGTACACGGGCGTGCCCGGAAGCAACACCTACGACAAAGAGGCGGCCATCGGAGGCGAGACAGGATTCAGGAGCATGACCAAAAAATCAGGCTACAGCGTTCCAGTTGCCCTCGTACAGGCAGGGCTCGCTCCGGTGACGCTCGTCGGCGGCAGCTACGAAACAAACGCCGCGCTCAAAGGAGCCATCTGGGTTCGGAACTACGGCGAACGGCTCCCCATCGTGGGCGGCAACTGGTTCATTGGCGCGCACACGGGTTTGGGCGCTCTGAATCTTGACTATCCCCGCTCGGCTGTGAACAATCACATCGGCCTTCGCCCAGCTTTTCTCTTGGTGTAACTGAACACTGATTTTCTGAATCTCTGTATTTTGTTTTTGAATATATACAACTAACTTAACTACAAAGGACAAAGACCTTAGGGCTCCGCCCTAAACCCCGCCAGGGGTCTTGGACCCCTGGACCCCATTAATTTTCAAGACAGGAAAAAACTATGGAAGAGCTGCTGATAAAGAAAAAACATACAGATATGATGGCATACGCATATCAGGCCATGACGCATTTTCCAAAAAGCGAGCGGTTTACCCTGTGTGTCGATATCAAAAGGAGCATGGCGAAAGCCCTCGAAATAATGGTACGCGCCAGCATGATGAAAAATCGGCTGCAGTTGCTTTTCGACTTGGACGTCGAGTTAAAGCTTCTGCTGGAGTATGTCCGGCTTGCCCATAGTTTGAAATTCCTGCCTGCGCAGAAATACGAAAATTGGAGTCGAATGATTGTCGAACTCGGGCGTATGTGCGGCGGATTAATAAAACACGCGCGCTCTGGTTCGCAAAGGGGTTGAACTGTACACGGCTCCCCATCGTGGGCGGCAACTGGAACAATGGCGCGAACACGGGTTTAGGCGCTCTGAATCTTGGCAATCCCCGCTCGAATGTGAGCAATACCATCGGCCTTCGCCCAGCTCTCCTCTATAGCCCGATTCCGGCAGGTTACGGCTTGCCGGGCTGCGCAAGGAGAAAAGGAGTTCAATCCCTTCTTCGCCGCAAGGCGAGGAAAATATACACGTGGCCGGGAGACGAGTCGGCGGAAAGACCGCCTAAAGCCTCCCGGCTCTTTGGAGGCATATCTTGCCTGAAACCTTTGGGAATCTATATCACCAAGTTTACGATTTTCAAAACCTTCTGAAGGCGAGTCGTTTGGCCGCGCGAGGGAAGCGCGAAATGGCGGAGGTGTTGCGATTCTCGGAAAATCTGGAAGAAAACTTGATTGTCCTGCAAAACGAGCTTATTTGGCGAACGTGGACCCCTCGCCCCTATCGGCGTTTTATCGTCAGCGAACCCAAGACGCGAGAGATAGCAGCGCCTGATTATAGAGATCGTGTGATTCATCATGCCCTCGTGAGAATAATCGAGCCGTTGTTCGACCGAAAGATGATCGACACGTCTTTCGCGTGCCGCGTCGGGAAGGGGACGCACGCGGGAGTGCAGAAAGCATCGGAGTTTATCCGGGAAAGCCGTGCGAAATTCGGAAGTTTCTACATTTTGAAAGGTGATGTGCCGAAATATTTCTACTCCGTCGATCACGCGGTGTTGAAACGGATTATTCGCCGGACGATTCGCTGTAGACCCACGCTATGGCTCTTGGACAAGATCATTGACAATGGTACGGAGGGCGACGTGGGTTTGCCTATCGGAGCGCTAACATCTCAA
>JAISWV010000008.1 GCA_031270755.1 Synergistaceae bacterium | reverse complement strand
TCCGCTACTCCGTATCGCCCTCCGCATTGCTGCTTCACGCAACCGTCGTCCAACTTGCATGTGTTAAGCACGCCGCCAGCGTTCGTCCTGAGCCAGGATCAAACTCTCAGCTCACTTCTTCTTTTAAAGCATACTCAAAATTTAAAGCACGCTCAAAACGCACTGACCTCCGCTCTCGCGGCAGTCTCGATCGCTTCTCGCCTGTTTCCGCTTCTCTTCGACCATTTTCACTTCTTTGCCTCTGTTGGCTCGCCTGTAAATTTGTCAAGTTTCTAATTTAACCATAAAACCCTCAAAACCTTTACAACTACCCTGGTTTTCAGAATTTGCCGCTGCCTGTTCGGCGAGCAGCGAAAAGAATGATACCACTTCTAAAAAAAATGTCAACATAAAAAACGCCTCGATTGAAAAAGTAAATGCAACCCCTCGAGCATCTCCCCTTCCTGTTTTCTACTTTGGGAGGTCTTGGGGGCGCTCGAAGGGGTCCGCGTCCTTATATTCGCCGTAGGACGCGGGGGTGTTGGGAAACGCCAAAACGGACACGCTGAGGCTGATTCTGTCGTCCGCGCCGGAGGTTCGCTCGTCGTGGTAGAGCAGTTCCCATTTCATGCAGTCGTTGACCCACTGAAGAGCGTAGTTGACCTCGTCCACCATGGATTCGTCCAGGTCGTAGCTGCCCCGCAGCGCCACGAAAAGCTCCCGCCCCAAGGGAAAACGCATTTTCTGGTGCAGCCTTTCCGCGTCGCGGAGACTGTCCCACAGCATGGGAGATTCGCCCCAAACCCGCCGGTGTTCGTAGCCCGACGCCATCTCCACCGTCCCCAGCCTGTAGCGCATCCCTAGCAGCCCTTCCGCCGCTTCTTGGTCGTCTTCGTCGTAAAACCAGGCTTGATAGCGGCTGTTCCAGAAAAATTCGGCCGACTTGCCCAGGGAAACCTCGGAGTAGCTCTGGAGGACCGCTCCGTAGCGCGGGATGGTACCGCCGACGAAATCGGGAGTGCTTTCCCGATAGCTGCCCCCTGCGGCGCTCAGGCGAAGCTGGGAAAGCCCGAAGACCGGTTCTTTCATCCAGGGCGTGAGCACGGTGAACTCCGGCTTCCGGTCCAGTCGTCCCTTGTATTCGTAAAGCGAATCTTTCCGGTCCTCGATGTACTCGTCCCGAGACCCGCGCAAAGCGACCTGCCATCCCTTGTTTTTGTAAAGGAGCGAAGCCCGGGGGCGGTACTTTTTTTCACTCCACGCCTCGTCCCAGGAATATTCGACTCCGGCCTCGACGGAAAAACCGCCACCCAGGCTCTGCTCGACTTCCGCCATCCATTCGAAGTCTATCCCGCTCCAATAGGTCATCCCCAGCCCCAGGGCCCCCGTGTCCCAACCCAGCGCTCCGCTGAGACCCACGCCCGTTCCCCTTTCCTCGCTGTGCTGGACGTAGGGAGTGATGGCGTACTGCATCGCCTTGCGGTCGATCTGCACGATATAATCCAGCGGGTAGGTGAAAACGAAAGTATCGCCCAGGTAAAGGCGCGGTTTCCTGGCCACCACGCGCCGGCCGGGGACAAAAACGATGCGCTTCGCCTCGATGCGGTAATGAGGGTGATCCAGCGCGCAAGTGGTGGCGGACACGTTCTTCCCCTCCACCACCAGGGAATCTTTGCTCTTGCCCCCCACCAAACCCCGCTCCGCCGCCAGGTCGTAGGGCAGGACCTGAATTTCTCCCGTGACGTAGAGCGTGCCCTCTCCCACGGGAAAGCTGCCGCGTGCGCCCGTCAAAACCCCTTCCCCCGTGTCCAGGTCATATTCCAGTCCATCGCCCGTGACGGTGTTTCCCATGCCCCGCATGGTCACGGTGCCGCCCGGAAGGGGCGAGGCCTTCACTTTTTGGGACACGGCGTCGTAGTCGATGCGCTCGGCTCGAATCGTCGTCCCCCGATAGGTCAAGACGGCGTTTCCCTGGGCGCTGGCCTTGCCCGTTGCGTCGTCGTAACTGACGCGTTCCGCGTCCAAAATGACGTTTTGGGGCTCTTCGGCGCAGGCGCAAGGCGGGAAAAACGCGCCCGCGCCGATAAATGAAAAGACCGCGCAGCACACAATCGAAAAAAACAGGCCCCTTCGTTTCCCGCACACGCGAAAACCTTCGAGGCCGAAATTTTCGCCCCCGGACACTACGGTTTCCTCCACCTAATGACGCCTCCTTTATCCAACAAAACGATCCCGGATACATCGACGCTGGCCGCGTCCGATTGTAAAATGAACTCGGCGTCGTAAATCGTCAAACCCTTCGGGAACAAGAACACGTTTTCGTCTTTCGACCAGGAAAGCCAAGGACTTTCCAAATTTAGTACACGAGTATCCGTTTCCAAAGTCCCAAGCAGCGAAAACAGGTCGGCCGATTCCGCTTTTTCGGAATAGAAGCCGCGCGCGCCCAGAAAGTACCACTCCCGGCCGCGGCTCAGGCGACGCACGTCGGCGGAGCGAATCGTTATCGTGCCGTCGCGCCGCTCCGTCAGGGGAACTCGGACGCGCCAAAGATCTCCCGAAATTTCCCGCTCGAACTCCAGGTTTTCCAGCACAACCCCCGGCATCTTTTCGAGGCTTTCCCGCAAAATGTCGGTGTCGAGCCTAATGTCCCTAAAGGCATACCTCGCCAGCAAGCCGGCGCAAAGAACCGCCATCGACAAAACGGCAAGGCCCTTTCTGATTTTCATGGCGCTACCAGACGATTTTCCAGGCGCTCCCCTCGCGGGCGACGCCCAAGGTACGGCCCACCAGGGTGCGGATCAGCAAAATGCGTTTGACCGCGACAACCTTGGCCCGCTCGGTGCCCAGCCACTCTATCGTGTAGCCGTCCTGCAGCGCGCCTCTGAAATCCGAGGCTTTTCTGAGCTCCGACTCGAAGGTTTCCCTCGAAAAAAGCTTTTGCGAGGACTCCGACAACATCGAATACATGGTCTCGGGATCGTGCTTCACCCAAAGGCCCAAAAAAGTTCTCAGGGTTTTTTCGCGGGACGCGTACAGATTGTCGGCCTCTTGTTTGTCGTCTTGTTTTTCGGCTTCCTGGGCCCTCCTGTCCCCCGACCGCATGGATTCCACAAATTCGGCCATGCTCTGAGATTCCTCCGGCTCGATCACGACGATCTTCGGTTCCGGAGCTCGCTTCGGCGGAGGCGGGCTTGGGCGCTCGATCACCTTGGGCTCCTGCCGCCGCGGCCTCTGCTTGGGGGTTTCTTTCGGGGCCGGGGCGGAGGAAACGGCTTCTTCCCCGGAGCCGGGGGTGGGAGGAAGGTCTACGATGACGACTTCGGCATTGTCTTCGGATGTCTCCGCCTGGGGTATTTTCGCCGGCGCGTTTTCCGCGCCCGCGGGCCGGCTGGAAAAAGCGAATATGCGTTCGTCGTAAACTCCCATGCCTTGAACAGCAAGGGCGAAATCCCCGCTCCGCTGCTTGGGGAAAAAGACCAGGCCCTGAACGACGCCGCTGATGGGTCGGTCGAAGACCTGGTCGTACCGGGCGGGCTTGACCCGCTCGCCCTCCGCCGTAACCAGGGCTATTTTCTCGGAAATCGGAGAAAAATCCAGAGGGCGGGGGCCGAAAGCGTATACGGTGAAAAGAAAGGGCTCCATCTTGCCCAGGGAAAGCTCGGACACGAACCCCTTTTTGTAGGACTCCCGCTCGGACTCCGTCATCCCCACGCGCCCGGCCTCCGAGTCCACCCAGGGATCCACGAGCTCCTCCGGATAATACACGATCCACACCAGGCAATCGCGCCCCCAGTGAAACGATGTGGAGTTTTCGAGGATTCGGATCGTCTCCTGGAAAGGGTTGGCGAAAGCGTTGGAGCAACTCCACAGGACGAGACACAGCCCCAGCGCCGCCTCAGCAAGGGGACGAGGGCCGGCGAAAATTCTTCGTTTTTTTCTCCATTGCGTAAAACGCAGCGTGCGCATGAAACGAAACATACGGCCGCGCCGCGTCAGTTGATTTTTTCCTCGGCGGGCAGCTGGATCGTCTCCGCGTCGGACGCCCCGGCCGCGGTCGTCGGAGCGACGCTTTCCCGAATGGTGGCCCCCGGGTCGATGCGGAGGCTCTCCGGAACCGGATAACCGGACACCGTCACGTCCCCCGAGGTCTCCACGAAGGTGATGGAGCCCTCCGGGATCTTGAGGGCGTCGCCTTTGAAAAGCACCCCCAGCAGCAACCCCGCGGGGCCCAAAATGACCGCGCCGCCGATGCTGGCAGCTCCAGTGCCGATGATGGCGCCTTCTCCTTTGTTTTTGCCCTTTTGGGCTTCTTCGACCGCCTTCTTGGCGGCGCTGCCCACGGTAACCGGCGGGCGCTGGGGGCCTAGGGGCGTCAGTGTCCTGAAGTCGAGACGGATTTCACTGGGCAGCCCATAACGCCGTGGGAGTTTGACGTCTCGAACGAAGGTATTGACAAGGCTTCCTTTGGGAGCGACCAAAACCTTGTTCACCAAAAGATCGTCCGTCAGCGCCAGCCTGACGAAATCGCCTTTTTTGGTCTTGGCTGGGCTCAGTTCTTCGAGGAATTTCAACCTCAAAAGGGTGCCACCCGGCAGGATCACGTCCTGAAAGGTCACGGGATCGGCTACCAGAGAAGCCAAGAGGCGTTCGACCCTCATGGCCAAGGGTTTTCCATATTGCATTTCACCGTCGAGATCTGTTTCCATGTCCTCGACGCGCTTCAATGCCGGCTTCCGCTCCGAAGTTCGCCCCACGATCCATTCGGCCACTCCCAGCTTGAAAAGCATGGAGGGCTGGTCCGCCGTTCCGATCTCCAAAAAGTTCAGCGTGGCGGCGTGGCGCTCGGAGATGCTGCCCGGAAGCCCTCGGCCGAAAAGCTCTTTTTCCACGGTGTTCAGGCGCTCGATGAGGCCTCCTTTGCTGGGCTCTCCATAAACGATGGTCTCGACCCGCTCCATCATCTGCACGGACGAACTTTTATCCGCGTCCTCCCCCACCTCGGCCGCCGGCGAAGGAACGGCCCAGATCAGCGTCAAAGCCAATACAAGGAGCGGCCCCCAAAATGACATCCTTCTCTTCAATGTGCATACCTCCCCAATTATGACTTTCGTTCGAGAGTTTCGCTGCCGCGCTGTATTCTTTCATTATGTTTTCCATTTTAACAGCTTCGAACGTTTTTCGGCGGAAACTTCGCTCCAGAAAAATTCGGGCTCCGCCCTCCTGAGCTTCAATTTTTTTCTTGATTTTCAATCGCCGCGCCCACAAAGGCGACAAACAGGGGGTGAGGGCGGATCGGGCGGGATTTCAGCTCCGCGTGAAACTGCCCTCCCACAAACCAAGGGTGAGCCGGAAGCTCTACGATCTCCACCAGGTCCCGTTCCGTGCATATCCCTGAAACCTTCAGTCCGGCGTCCTCCAGCCTCTGGCGGTAGGTGTTGTTGAACTCGTAGCGGTGGCGGTGGCGCTCGCTGATCCGTTCCGCGCCGTAGGCCCGGGCGGCGGCCGTCCCGGCGACCAGGTCGCAGTTGTAAGCCCCCAAGCGCATCGTACCCCCCAGTTTGTCGAGCCCCACTTGATCCTGCATCAGGTGAATTACGGGATGTATCGTCGCGGGGTCCATCTCCTGACTGTGGGCTCCCGCCAGGCGGCAGACGTTCCTGGCGTACTCGATGACCATCATCTGCATTCCCAGGCAGATGCCGAGGAGGGGAATTTTGTTTTCCCTGGCATGGCGGACCGTGGCGATCTTCCCCTCGATCCCCCGGGAGCCGAATCCGCCGGGAATGAGAATGCCGTCCGCGCCGCTCAGCATCGCCTCCACTCCTTGGGTTTCCACGTCTGTGGACTCCACGGAGCGGACCTTCACCTTGACGTTATGGCTGATTCCCGCGTGATAGAGCGCCTCCACGACGCTCAGGTAGGCGTCCTTGTGCTGGATGTATTTGCCGACTAGGGCTATTTCCACACTCTTGGGCGCGTTCATGAAACGATCGACCACCAAAGCCCAATCGGAGAGGTCGGGTTCTTTTTCGCAGGAGATGGAAAGATATTTCAAAATGAGAGAGTCCAGCTTCCGGTGGTAGAGGCTCAGGGGCACGTTGTAGATCGTGGGTTCGTCCGGAACCTCGATGACCGCTTCGGGAGGAACGGTGCAGAAAAGCGCGATCTTGTTTTTCATGTCCTCGTCCATGGGGTGACTGGTCCTGCAAACCAGGATGTTGGGGAGAATTCCTATGCGCCGGAGCTCTTGAACGCTGTGTTGGGTGGGCTTCGTCTTCAATTCTCTGGCCGCCTCCAGCCAGGGGATGAGGGTCACGTGGCAGTAGATGACGTTTTCCCGTCCCACTCGATTCGACATTTGACGGATCGCCTCCAGAAAGGGAAGCCCTTCGATATCTCCCACCGTGCCGCCGATCTCCACGATGACCACATCCCGCCCCTCTCCCGCTTGGACCAGACGCTCCTGGATGTCGTTGGTGATGTGGGGGATGACCTGAACCGTCCCCCCAAGGTAGGCTCCGCGCCGTTCTTTTTCGATGACCCGGGCGTAGATTTTCCCCGTGGTCACGGTGTTTTCGCTGCAGAGGGGCTCGTCGATGAAACGCTCGTAGTGTCCGAGGTCGAGGTCCGTTTCCGCGCCGTCGTCGGTGACGAACACCTCTCCATGCTGAAAGGGGTTCATCGTACCCGCGTCCACATTCAAATAAGGATCGACCTTGATGATGGATACTTTGAAACCTCTTTTCTTCAGTAAAGTGCCTACAGAAGCCGCCGTTATTCCCTTCCCCAACGAAGAAACCACTCCGCCCGTTATAAAAACGTACTTGGCCATTCTCTTCACGTACCCTTTCTTGTTGAAATCCACAAAAATTAAAAATTCACCGAAGCCCCTCGGGTTTTCCCGAGCCCCCTAAAAACAAAGACTGGACCAGAAAAAAAAAACTCTGGTCCAGCGCTTGTATTTTTACCTGAGATAACGTGGTTATTTGAGATATTGCAACGGATTCACCGGGCTGTTGCCGTTGCGGACCTCGAAGTGGAGGTGGGGTCCCGTGGTTCTCCCCGTCGAGCCCACGCGGGCGATGTTTTGCCCCACGGAAATTTTAGCGCCCTGCTTCACCAGCAGCGAGCTGCAATGAGCATAAAGGGTCGACTGCCCTCCGCTGTGCTCCACGACCACGACCTTGCCGTACCCGCCCATCCAGCCGGAATAGACGACCTGGCCCTCTCGAGAACTGCGTATGACCGTCCCTCTGCTTGCCTTGATGTCGAGCCCCGTGTGAAAATCCCGGCGTCTTGTGATGGGGTGACGGCGCCAGCCAAAGGGGCTGTTGATCTTGCCCATGACCGGCCATCGGAAGCTGCGGGAGCTCTTCTGAACCACGCCGCTGGAGTTTTTGGCGGAAGCCGCCTCCGGCGATTTTTTTGCGTTGGAGGCGGCGCGAGGTTCCGCGATTGCCTCGGGGCGCGCGCCTGGAAGAAAGATTTCGCTGCCCGTTTTCAAGGAAACGAGATCGACGGTGGGGTTGACTTTACGAATTTTATCGACGGAAACTTGATAACGCTTCGCAACGTTCTGGATCTTGTCCCCGTTTTTGAACTTGTAAAAAATACCGTCTTGGTTGGGGATGCGCAAAACAACGCCGGGGTGCAGCACGGCGGAATTTTTGAAGGTGTTGCTCCCCACCAGGGTGTCCACCTCCAAGTTTTGGGAGTTCGCTATGGACCACAGGTTGTCTCCGGCCGCCACCACGTAGGAAAGAACTTTGAGCGGCTGCACCTGCTCTCGCAAAGCCGCCACCCGCCCCTTACGGGTCTGCACCTCTTCCAGAGTGTCTTCGATGAACTCGGGACCGTTGGGGACGAGAAGGATTTGCTGCGCCGCCAAACGATTGGCGTCCTTCAAGCTGTTGGCGCGGAGAAGATCCTGCGCCGTTACCCCGCCGTACTGCAGCACGATGTCCGACAAGGTCTCCCCGGGCTTGACCACGTGCTCCTTCCAGTGCACGCCCACCTCCGCGAGAATGATGTCGTCGTCCGGAAGCTCCATGCCCGGCAGGTCTTCCAGGGAATCGTCCGGCAAACGCATTCCGTCCTCCGTCGTGTTGAGGATGATGGACTCGAAATCCGCCAGGTCTCTGGGCAGCGGCCCAAAGTCTCCCGTAGGCTCGTCGAGGAGCATAGGAAGCGTCAAAGACACCATAGCGGAAGAGGGGAGGCCTAAATCCGTGCTTTCGACTTTGGGTAATGTGGAAAACGCGTCTACTTCTCCCGGAAGAGACAAAGCCCGAAAATTCCTCGTCTTGTCCGAGTCCTTTCCATCTGTCAAAGAACCTGCAAACGCCGCGCCCTGCATAGAGGCGGCCTCCGCTCTTCGCTCCATCTCGATGTCCACGATATCGCTGAGGTCCACGACTATAAAACCGTCTTGTGAGATACTTTCGTCGTTTCTATCCATCAAGTTGCCCCAAGCGACTCCAGAAAAACGACTCTCCGCCGATATGGTGAGAAACACGGACAAGCCCAACATCAAAAATACCAAAAGGCCGAATCCCCAACGAATTTCCCTGAGCGAGGATACTTTTTTTCGTTTGGATGTTTTCAAGTACATCCCTCCCGCGTCGAAAACTGGTGTGAAACCGACTCTTCACAAAATTTCAATTTAAAGTCTTTGATAAAACAGCACACAAGTCCATACAATACGCATTATACCATAAAGGAAAAACCTTCCCGCGCCGGCGTCGCGGTCAAGGATTTATTATTTATTGTGTATTGTTTCATTGCCGCTGCAGCAAACGCCTGGCGTGCTCCTGGGCTTCGGGGAGGTCCGGGTTGCCGGAGAGCATACGGGCGAGTTCGCGGATGCGTTCCTCTTTCTCGACCTTCAGGGCGTGAGACTCTCCGCCTTGTTTGCGCATCACGTAGTGGAGGTCGCCCAGTGCGGCGATGGACGCTTCGTGGGTGACTAGGAGCACCTGACACCTCTGCGACAGCTCTTGAAGCTTGAGCCCGGAGAGCACGGCGGCCTTTCCTCCCAAGCCGGCCTCGACCTCGTCGAAGACAAGAGTCGGGGGTAGCCACTCGTCGGGCAGCGAAAGCTGCAGGGCCAAGAGCAGGCGGCTCAGTTCTCCCCCCGAGGCGATTTTGTCGACCCTGCCGCTTCGTTTGTCCGTAAAAAGGGTGAACTCCACCCCATCGGCGCCGTCGCGTCGAAGCTTGGGCAGCTCGGCGAAACGTATCGAAAAGCCGATTCCCTCCATCGCCAAATCCTGGAAAAGGACGTTGACTCTCTTTTCCAAAATATCCGCGGCGCGCTTACGCTCCCCGCGTATCGCCAAAGCCAATTGGCTGGCCTGCCGCCGCAGTTCCCGCGCTTCCCTCGTGAGCTTGTCCAGCCGTTCGTAGCTTTCTTCCAGCCACGCCAAGCCCTCCGCGGCTCCACGGCAGTACGCCAGCAGGTCTTCCTCGTTTTTCGCCCCGGCCAAGCGTTTGAGCTTGCGAAGGGACCCCAGGCGCTGCTCCAGGGCTTCCATTTCTTGCGACAGGGCTTCGGGAGAGTCCGCATGCTTTCGGGCCAAATCCACTGCGTCCCGGAAATTCTGCAGTCCGTCCCGGGACAAGCGCACGCATTCCTGCGCGTTTTCGGGGGGCAGGCACTCGGCCAATGTTTTGCAGACATGGGTCAGCTCGTCCAGGAGTCCCCGCTCGGACAAACCGCCGGTCAGGCGGTCCAGAGCCTGGGTCAGTTTCACTCTGTCGTCGACCTGACGGGAAAGCTCGGCGATCTCTCCCTTTAGCGACGCCTCCAATCCCGGGGCGGGGTTGACTTTTTTCACCAGGGGCACGACCTCGGAGGCGTTGGCGTAGCGATGTTCGATTTCCCCGCGGCGGGCCGCAATGTCCCTCAGCTCCCGTTCTTTGAGGCGGGCTCGCTGGAAAACGTCGCGCAGTTCCCGCAAAGCGGCGTGCAGCTCCCGGCCTCCGCAGGAGTCCACCATGGCCAGCTGGCGGTCCGCGTCCAAAAGCTCCAGCTGCGCGAACTGGCTTTGAATGTGAACCAAGCGCCCGACGGCGGAAGCGTAAAGAGCCAAGGGCAGCTGCGCTCCTTGGAGGGCCGCACGGCCCCGCCCGCTGCGTGACAGATTGCGTTTCGCAAAAAAAGTTCCCTCGGCGGGCTGCTGTTCCTCTTCCAGGCCGGGCAGGCAAAGGTTCGTTTGGAAAACGGCGTCCACTATGGCCTCTTCTTCTCCGGCGCGGATGAGAGCCGCTTGTCCGCGCTTTCCCGAGGCCAGTTCTATGGCGCGGACGATGCTGCTTTTGCCGGACCCGCTTTCACCGGTGACGACGGTGAAGCCGCTTTCGAAGGTCAGTTCGCAGTGGCTGATACCGCCTACGTTGCGGATAGAGAGTCGCTCCAGCACGGTATAGGGTTCACTCCTTGTCCAAGATGACGACGCTCTGCCCCCAGCCCAGTTTTTCCTGCACCAAGTCGAGAAACGTCCTGTCGGGCATGGAGATCGTGCGGATCACACGGTCTTTCGACAGGGAGATCTCGATGCATTCCCCCGGCAAAATTTCGTACGCCAGTTGCCCGTCCTGGGTCAAAGTGATGTCTCGTGCTCCGCCCCGGGGAATCAGCGTGATCGTATCCTCCGAGGCGGCCAGCAGCGGGCGCGAGTAAAGGGTATGGGCGCATATGGGGGCCAGTAGCATGCTCTCCATGTGAGGAGGCAGGATGGGGCCTCCGGCGGAAAGCGCGTAGGCCGTGGAGCCTGTCGGGGACGAGATGATGATCCCGTCCGCGGGCAGGATTCCGAAAAATTTGTCGTTGAAACGGACCTCTATATGCAGCAGGCGCGCGATGGCGTTTTTCGTCAGCACCACGTCGTTCAGGGCGTATATTTTGTGGAGCGGTGCCCCGTCGCGAAAAAGCGTGCAGTGCAGAAGGGGGCGCTCCAGCAATTCGTATTCGCCCTTGACGATGCGCTCCAGGTCCCGTTCCGCCTCTTCCGGCTTGCCGGACGCGAGAAAACCCAAATGCCCCAAGTTGATCCCGTAAAGAGGAATGCCTGCCTCCATGATGTAGCGGCTGGCGCGCAAAAAAGTGCCGTCGCCGCCGACAACGATAGCGACGGCCACGGTTTTGAGCCACTCGTCGTCAGAAAGCCCCTCGGCCGCCAAGACGGAGGCCTCGTGAGGCGGCAGCAAAAGAGGAACCCCCGCTTCCTTGCACCACCGAAGCAGGCGGCGCGCCATTTCGATGGCCTTGGGTTTGTGTGTGTTGATGATCATTCCCAAATTTTTCATTGCAAACCTCTCTCGATTCTCCCGTGATTGTGTTTCGTGAAAGATTATACTCGGAGAGTGAGGCGGACGTTTGCGGTCTGAGCCTTACACCTCGCGGGCGGCCGCCTCGGAATGACGCGTTTTTTGTTTGTCCGGCAAATACCGCCGCAGTTTTTGCATGACCTCTTCAAAATTCAACGGTTTTCCGACGTGGTCGTTCATACCCGCGGCAAGGCACTTTTCGATGTCCTCTCGGAAGACGTTGGCCGTCATTGCAACGATGGGAATTTCCCTCGCTTTCTCGAACTCCATGGCCCGGATGAGGCGCGTCGCTTCGTAGCCGTCCATTTCGGGCATGTGGACGTCCATAAAAATCATGTCGAAGTCGTCCGGCGTCGAGCCGAAGAGCTCCACGGCCTCCACTCCGTTCTCCGCGCAGACGATTTCCAACGCGGTAGGCTCCAGCACCGAAATCAAAATCTCCCGGTTGATCTCCACGTCCTCCACCAGCATGAGCTTACAGCCGGCAAAACAGTCGGTGTTGTTCTGTCCCTCGTTTTTGCTCAAGTCGCCGGGGTCCGTGCCGAGACACTGGTTGATGCAGTCCGCTATGGCTGAGGCGAAGAGAGGTTTCTGAATGAATTTTCTGACCCCCACCTCTCGGGCCTCGTTTTCGATAAGGTTCCAATCCGTGGCGGAAATCATGATGATCACCGATTTGTCGGCCCCATATTCGTTGATGCGCCGGGACAGTTCGATGCCGTTCATGCCGGGCATTTTCCAGTCGATGAAGTAGATATCGTAAGGGCCCGATTCTTCAATGTGCCGGCACGCCTCGACTCCGCCCGAGGCAACGTCGCAGGTGATTCCGAGACGCTCGGCGATGTCTTTGAAGTACTCTCTGATCTCCCACGAATCGTCCACCGCCAGCACCCGAATATTGTTCCAGTTGACGCCGGGAGCCAAAAGGCTTTCGCTTTGTTCCGAGTCCCCCTGCAGCGCGTGGAAGCGGAACGCGAAGGTGGAGCCCTTTCCCGGTTCCGACTCGACCCAGATCGAGCCGTTCATCATCTCCACAATCCGTTTGGAGATGGCCAGACCGAGCCCCGTCCCTCCGAATTTACGGGACGTGCTGCTGTCGGCCTGCTCGAAGGAGTGGAACAGCCGGGCCTTCTGCTCTTCCGTGATTCCGATGCCCGTGTCGATGACCTCGATCTGAAAAACGCAGTCGTCGTTTTCTTCGCTGACCTCGCGCGCCCTCAGGGTAATGGCGCCGTTTTCCGGGGTGAACTTCACGGCGTTGGACAAAAGGTTCGCGATCACCTGGCTGAGCCGCTGCTCGTCGCAAATGATGGTGCGCGGAATATTTTTGTCCATTTGAACGTGAAAGATCTGGTGTTTTTCGTCCACCCGGAAGTTGATGACGTTTGCCATCTTCATCAGCATCTTTTCGAAGTTGAACTCGGTATAGGAAAGGTCGAATTTGTTCGCCTCGATTTTCGACATGTCCAGAATGTCGTTGATGACGCCCAGCAGGTGGTTGGAGGCGTCGTCGATCTTGCCGAGGCAGTAGTCTTTTTTCTCGATGCCGGACGACGACCGCGCGATGCTCGTCATGCCGATGATGGCGTTCATGGGGGTGCGCATCTCGTGACTCATGTTGGCCAGGAACTCCGACTTGGCCGCGCTGGCTCGTTCGGCTTCTTCCCTGGCCCGCTCCACGTCGGTTATGTCGTGCAGCAACATCATGGCGCCCTCCAGGCTGCCGGCTTCGTCCGTCATGGGCGTAAAGTGAATCTCGTATCTGCGCAAATTGCCCTTCTTGCTGAAGTCGACGCTTTCCTCGAAGGAAATGGATTCCTTTTTCCTCATGGCGTCCAGGAGAATACCGTACAACCGATCGATCCATGCGCTGGCGGCGAAACGCTTGAAGACCTCTTTAAACGTCCTGCCGTTTATCAGGCCGAAGCCGGCGATTCCGGTTATGCGCAAAAAAGCGTCGGTGCAGTAAGAAAACTTGCCGTAGTTGTCGAAAAGAATGATGAGGTCCGGGCTGTTTTCAAGCAGCAGCCTCATGTACTTTTCCTGTTTTTTTTGTTCGTCCGAGAGCACGGCGGCGAGGCTGGTCCTTGTCACGGCCACGGTTTTATCCCGCTCCACGGTGTCCTGCAGCCGCTTGAGCTGACGACCGAGCTTCATCTCGCTTTTTTGCAGGGCCTCCACCTGTTGTTTCAGGCTGTCAATCAAAGCGCGGGAGTCATTTTCCTCCTCCGTGAGCGCTTGGGTCTTTTCGCTGCCGCTCTCATTCGTCATTCCGAAACACCATCCCAACGATTTCCTACGGCATCTGTCAAAGAGTGCCCATCAAAAAACGCACGCCGCAAAAGTATAATTATGAAAACGGTTATAGGTTTTACCGTCCTCGCCGTAAATAGGGCAGACCTCTCCTCCGCTGTAACAAAGCATATACGGCGTCTCCGTGCCGAGAACGCCCAGGACCTTTTTCATCTCGTCCATGGAGTTGGGGCTGATCATTTGAGCGCGGGACGAGCAGGGAAACATGAGAACTCCCTTGATCTCGTCCCGGTTTTTCACGTTTTTGACGGAGAGCTCCGCGGTTTCCATGATGCCCTCGTAATCGATCAAGCCGATGGAAAGGCTTGCTCCCGCCGGCATTTCACCGCCGCACAAGGCGTACCCCTCGGGAGTGATTTTGTAGATTCCAATGGCCACGGGCTTCGTTCCGGATCCGTAGTCCACCAGAAGCGGCACGGAACCCATCATTTCAATGGTGTCTTTTTTGGTCAGACCCAGAGTCGCCAGGTACTCCACAAACACCATGTCGTTGACCTTTTTGAGCAGGCAATCATCCGACTCGGTGATGATCGCTTTCCGCTTTTGAACATTTTTCTCTGGAAACGCCGTGATATGGAATTTGGGGTTGACGTTTCCCTGCATCAGGATCATCGCCAGCGAGAGCTGATGACTCTCGCCGTTCCAGATCGTAAAGCTCGACTCGAATCTCAGCAGCTGGTCGGTGGCCAAAAGGCCGAATATGGGGATTCCGCCGCATAGGTTATCGAGCTCCCTCAATAGGGCCGCTCCCCCCACCTCCGTCACGATGGGGAAAGCAGCGACAATGAAGGACGGATCCTCCGAGAGTTTGGCGCGGGCCCTGTCGTAAGCGATCCGGAGCAAGCGCCTTACCTCTGCTATGTCGCTGCTCACGAGCGGATCCGTGTACACGACGGAGAAGGTCACGTCGTCGCTTGTCAGCACAGAAAGAGA
>JAISWV010000005.1 GCA_031270755.1 Synergistaceae bacterium | reverse complement strand
TTGTAGTGCCACTGGGCCTTGCGCTGCCCGACGACGCAGCCGAACATGTTTTTTACCCCCAAGGTCAGCAGCATCTGGGCGTGGGTTTTCATTTTGGGCAGGTTGATGACCGCATCGCTCTCCAACACGTGTCGGGAGACCTGGATTTTGCGGAACGAGGCGTCGGGGGTCACGGGAAGCGGAAGAGGGTCCTTCAGTTCTACGCAGGGAATCCCCAGCTCCTGTGCCACGTCCATCAACCCCGCTTTCCGGGCGGCTTTAGAGAAGTTGTCGATCCCCGGGCTGTCGGCGATGACGGGATGTCCTCCGGCCTCCAAAATCAGACGCGCCACGGCACGGACCAAGGACGGGTCCGTGGTGACGCGGCGTTCCGGCTCGTGCCCCGCCACCAGGTTCACTTTCAAAAGAACCCGGGCGCCCGGGGCGGCAAATTTTCCTACACCCCCAAAGTATTCGAAGACGGCAGCCGCAGCGGAGTCGATGTTCTCCCGGTCGTAATCGTCTCTCTTCAAAAGGAGGACTTTGCCCTTCACGGCGTTTTCCACGCGGCCGCTTTCACACGGTTTTCGCCGATTGCCCGGCTTCTCCGAGGCGGTCGATCTTTTGGTTTCTAAAATATAGGACGATATTGGCGCTGAGCATCAATAGGTTGATGCTGTAAGGGATCATCAGGAAAGCGGTCCATCCCTCCGTCAAGACCACTTTTGCGGACCCAGCCACGTAACCGGTCAGGATACTGAGGAGGAAACTGAGGCTTGTGCCTTTTGCGGTCCGGGACTTCCACGACTTCACGGTCGCCAGAGGCCAGGCGGCGCCAAAACAAACCAACATAACGGCTTCCAAAATCTTTGCGAGCAATGACAACAATTCCTTTCGATGTTTTGGAGTTTGTCTTCGTGGAATTTTACCACAACTCGTGGCGGCGTTGTCGGAATACGCCGTTTTACGTCCGGCCGAAGCGTTTCGTCGGCTGGGAGACGGATTGTCTCTCGCGTCACAATCCGCAAACGCCAATCCATCGGCGCACATGCGTTATGTGTACGGTACGAACTCTGCGTCGTAACGCTTTTTCCCAGATTTAAAGGTCTCATGCTGGGTGACGGACAGAATTTCTATGCGTTAGCTTATGAAAGTAAAAGTGAGTACATATAATACGACTTTAGGGTTACGAAGGGCGAATCCATCGAGCCGGAAAAACCGAAAGCCAGACTTTTGCTGGGAGAATTCATAGACAAAATCTACACTCCTTGGCGGAGGGACAACCACAAGGCGGCGCAGGCTACGCTGAACATGTTGAAGTCGCAATTCGGGGATTTGTTCTATTCGAGGCCGATAGACGAACTCAAAATTTCCGAGTTTTACGCATGGCGCAGCAGCCGTTTGGAACAGGGCAAGAAGGCCACGACCGTCAACAAGAACATCGTCGCTCTGAAAGCGGCGCTCAAATGGGACGTCAAGCAGGGCTATGTCGAGTCGAATCCTCTGGAGAAAATAGAACTTCTAAAAGAATATGATTCTGAAGCCAAGGTTAGATACCTCAGCGACGACGAACGGCAGCGTCTCATAACCGCTCTGGACAACAGAGAGAAGAGAATACGCGCGGGAAGAACGAATCATAACGAGTGGCTCGATGAACGCGAACGGCCTCTTATGCTGGAGCTTGATGGAGAGTTTGCGGATCACATCAAGCCGATGGTCTTGCTGTCTCTCCACACAGGCATGAGACAGGGCAATCTGTTCGCTCTCAAATGGGGAGACATTGATTTCGAGAGCCGAACCGCGACGCTGAGAGCCGCCGTCACGAAAACCGGTAAGACAGTCCGCATTCCTCTGAATAGTTTTTCGATCAAGCTGCTCAACGATTGGCGGGCTCAATGCGCTAACGCTACACCGGACGCTTTGATATTTCCGCCGCCGGTCTCCGGGGCCATTCCGCCAACGTGAAAAAAGCCTGGGCCGGAGTGCTGCAAGCCGCGCAAATCGAAAATTTCCGATGGCATGACATGCGCCACGACTTCGCTTCCCAACTCGTAATGCGAGGCGTCGATCTCAACACCGTGCGGGAATTGATGGGACATGCCGATATGTCAATGACCATGCGTTATGCCCACCTCGCGCCGGAGGTCAAAATGAGAGCGGTGGAAATGTTGGTATGAAGAATAAATAGAGGCGCTATAGGGTGTGACACTTTTGGGCTCCCCACTGAATCAGTTTGATCGAGAAGCCACTTCGCAGATAAAAAGTAACTCCGCAAATTTATTCATCGCCTTTTTCAAATTCGGCTTCTCTGAAGCCCAACACGTCGCAGTTTTCTCTTACCGAACGCTGCATATTGGAGTCAAATCCAGACATCGAAGCGGTTTCCGCTTCGATGTTGACGACAATGGAGACTTTGACGTTGGAGCGAGAGGTGAATTGCTGCACAACTTCGTCAACGATGTCTGAGAACTGTTTTTTCGCCGTGAACGAATCCAGTTTGACTCTGCCGTAGAAAAACTTCTTCGTCGATTCTTTTTTCGTTTCTCCGAAAGACCCGGTAACCGCAGCAGTCACCGATGTCGTTACCGTCGTATTCTGTCCGCCTCCAGCGCAAGGAACTGAATCCGTTTTATGCGGTTTCAACGCCTCCTGCCTTACACAATCCGATTCTTCATAGTTTGCGGCAGCAGAGGGCTCGATCAAAAGCAACGATCCATCGAATACCGGCGCAATTTTTTTGCCGAAACTGAATCCGATGTAGTGTTCGTCTTCATTGCCCCGCGCGAAGCCGAAGAAATCTCTGCTTTCGCTGCCGTCTTCCATAGCGCGCTTGAAAACGCCTTCGTCTTTCAGCCGGGGAAGATAGAGCTGCTGACAGCTTTGCTGCCATACGTTTTGGGCCGCGGCTTCTTTCAAGCCGCCTTTCCAAAACCAGCGTTTGAGCATTGTCAAAAGATGTATTGGAGCCCAAGCGGATATCAAAAGCTCGTTTTCCTTCAGTAACCTCTCGATCTCTCCCATATAACTCCCTGCGCTGGGGTTGAGCGGCTGCTTTTCCCACTGGATTTCGGAAAGCCCGTTCCCGTTGCGGGCTTCCTGCTGCATAGGGGCCATTATCCATTTATACGTTTCCCGTATCGATTGTCTCAGGGCATTTTCTGTGTTTTCGAGACTTTTACTTGCGTTCCGCGCCTCAAACTGATCGAGATTGAGCTTCAATGCCTTTACGTCCTCGACGATTGATTGCCACGCCAGCACCGAACGGACGTGATCTTTGAGAGGTTCCACGCTTTCTTCCGCGGCGGCAAGAAATATGAGTCGATTTTGTCTGAAGCGCGGCTGCGTTCCGTGATTTTTCAATGACTCCACCGCGCACGCCTCAGCATGTCCATGGCCGCTTCGGCTGCATGAAGCCTCGACCGGCAGGACAACAAGCCGAAGCTGCATGTCGTCCGGTATATCTCCATGGGCGGTGAAAACGTGGATTCCGCCAAAAATTCCGCCGTTCAAACTCTTTTGCAGGCGGTCACGGATTACGGGCAGAAGGTCTTCCGCGTATTTGAAACGACGCTTGCGCTCTTCCATTTCACGCCGGAGGTTCGGCCGCGTGTCGAACCAGAAACGGTTGTTGCTGTTGTTCAAATAATGCAATCGGTCTTCCAGGCGGCGCAACGCGTCCCGGTAGAGGCCAATCTGCTGTTCCGGCTGGGCCGTTCCCAAAATGATCCGCTCCGTTTCCACGCCTCGCGCCGCCTTGTTTGCCGTGCTTGGCGCGCTTCCTAGGAATATCGTCCGGGCCGCGCGTCGGCAAGCCTGGACGCTGCCGAGACGGGTGTCGCGTTTTTCAATTTCGGTGGTCTCCGCTTTCGCGCCGTCCACGTCGCGTTCCACAACAGGGTCCCAACCCTGCGGCAGATAGTAGAGCATTTCGTTTCTCGCGTCGGGGTCATGTAATGGGAGACTGCCCGGCATGAGGAGCAAATCTTTGTCGTTGTCGATCCAAAGACGGTGAATCACCTTCGCCATGAGTTTCAGAACTCCGCGCGTGCGCTGAAAGTGTTCAAAAGACGACCAGTCTTCGTAAAGACGATCGAAAACTTCAGGATGAATCGGATAGGCGCTCATCAGGCGGTCGAAATAACGCCCCTCCTGGGTCTCCTTGGGAAAACTGTCTCCATTCGCCACGTAATAATCCTCGAACGCCCGACATACCTCTATCGCGGATGCTTTGTCGGCTGGTTTCGTAAAAAGCCGGCGTCGTACAATCTCGAAAGCCTCTTCCGAACCGACCGGTTTCCAAAGCGCCTGGATACGCCCAAAGTAACGCGACAGGGTATCCAAGGCCGCGACGCCCTGTTGTCCGCCCGCTTCTTTGTTGGATTCGGGCAGTGAGACGAGCATGACCGCCGTCGTTACTCCTTTGATGGCTTCCGTCAACGCCTGAACGAACGATAAATTTGAATCGAAAGTTCCCCCGGTGAGCGTATGGCCGGCTTCAAACTGACGGATGTACGCGACCAGTTCGTCTATCAGGATGACACAAGGGGAAAATTTACTCAACAATTTTTCAAGCGTCGCTTTTCCGGGGGATGTGCCCGACGCGTCCGCGTCAGCAACAAACTTGAATCCTTCCGGACCGCCCAGTTGCCAGGCGAGATTCCCCCACAGGGTCTTGATCTCCTGTTTCTCGCGGTAGAACGGTTGATTCGGTGAACAATCTATCCCATCCAGAACGACGACGCGCGCTCGAGGCAATTCGACGACGCCCGCCCCGTCCAGGATGGCGGAAACCCCGAAAAGTTCGCTGGCGGGGACTTCGCCGCGCGCGATATGATACACGGCAAGCATCGTGTGCGTCTTGCCGCCTCCAAACGCCGTCTGTAACTGAATGACGGGATCTCCTCCCATACCGGTCAGCCGCTTCACAACGGAGTACAGCAATAACCGCATCCCTTCGGTGATAAAGGTGCGCTGAAAGAACAGCGCGGGGTTTTGATATTCCGTCGCCGCCGTCCCGGCATGAACCCGTGACAGGTCAGCGGCGAATTCCGCTTGCTGGAAAGTTCCTCTCAAAACATCCTCATGCGGAGCGACGACCTCCCGCCACGGTTTAAGGCTCATTCGTCCTTTCCTCCTTCCTGATGCCGAAGCAGAACAACTGTAAAGAGGTTGCCGTCACGGTCGTCTGTAAACCGAATATGCGGCCATTCTCTCAAAGCCCTGATGATTCCGCTCCCCAAACCTCGATACGGCAATATCCTGGTGGCGAAAGAGGCGAGTATGGGGTTCCGTATGTTCGAATTTCCGCTCATGATGTTCTTTATGGTCAGGTTGTTGGGCAAGTGACCGGGGCTCAAAATTTCAACGCGATCATCAAAGACGAAAATCCGAACCGGGGCCGAAACGAAATAATCCCTGTGAATAAGCGCGTTGGCGATAATTTCCTCCAGAGCAATCTTCGATATTTCCGGCTGACCGGTGCTGTTCACGCCCTGATCGTTCTGGATTGAACGGATATTGTGCAATACGAAGCTCATGCTTTGCTGAAAAACATCCGCAAGTTTTCCCGTGATATCTTTGTTGTCCAGGTAATTGGTCGAGTGAATTTCATTGCCGGGGAAAGCGGCCGCCTTGACGATGAACACCGGCAGCTTGAAGCTGGGATTTTTCGCAAAGAGCAGCGCCCCGCTGATATTCAAAACGCCTTCTTTCATCAGGTTCATGTTGTGGAGAAGCTCGGGAAGCGGTATCCGCTGTTTTTCCAGAGGTTCTCCAAAATGTTTCTCGAAAAAGCCCCTGAAATAGTCGAGGTCGATATCAGAAGCCGTCACTCCCCGCACGGGAATTTCGTCTCCATGAATCAACCCCGCGCTTTGATAGAGCCGCTGTATTTCTTCCCGCGACGTCGCCTTTCGTTTGTCGGAACCGCTTTTAACCCAAATGACGCCGTTTTTGTCCATGTAGGGTTTGCTGATGCCGCTAGGGACAATGATTCTCATCACCAAACCGCGGGGCGCGGAGATATTTTCCGTTTGTGGGTTGACAGGCGGACGTACCTGCTGGGACGCCGAATTGGAGACCAGCGCGTTGAGGCGGCGCATGTCGTCTCTCGTCAGCCCGGCAAACGTCCCGTCGTCGCTAACACCGACAAAAATCGAACCCCCTCCGGAATTGCTGAAAGCTACCATTTCCTGCGCGAGGGATATTTCGTTTGTGACGTTGGCCTTAAACTGATGCCGACCGTCCTCGTTCCTGCCGATTATTTCGAGGAGTTCTGACGTTTCCATATATTGTATCTCCCTTCGCGCAGCCTGAACGCTTCCTGACCGCCTTCCATGATGTCAATTATTTTTTGCTGCATATCCGGCGCGTCGATACTGCCGTACTGAATCTGAACCTTATTTTCAAGACATGAACAGGCCACTATCTGTTCCGCGTCGCCGAGGACGGGAAGATTGGGATTGTGTGTCGCGAAGATGAACTGCGCGTTCGGTTTCAATTCCCTAATCAGTTTGATCACGTCTTCGTAAATCGTCTGATTGTCCAAGTCGTCTTCCGGCTGGTCGATGATAAAAACATCATTATCTCGCTGACTGAGGAC
>JAISWV010000379.1 GCA_031270755.1 Synergistaceae bacterium | reverse complement strand
GAGCTCATAGCCGCGAACATCGTTTTGACCCTTTGCTTCGCCCAGTTGGCGGACCGTTCTTGGGCGTGCCGTTCGCTAGCGCCGAATTGACCCGAGATCAGCATGGAGAAAATCTCCTGGTTGAACAGGAACGTTTCTTTCACGGCGTCGCATAAGTTTTTGTCGGTTTCGCCGAAAACGTTTTCCCCGTGCCAGCGCGTAACCACTTCGTCGTCCATGGCGACAAGGTAACGGATCCAGGGCAGATCGGTCAGCTTCTTGAACCACTTGTCCGCCTTCTCCGAGAAAATATCCGGCGTTATCCGTTCCGTTTCTGTCTTCGAAATCTCCGCGTCGGTAACGGCAAACAGGGAAAACTCCAGGGGAGTCGCCGCCTCTAGAGGAGGGAAAAAATCCTCCCCGGGTTCCAGGGCCATCAGAAATTTTTTGTGATAGTTTTCCGACCCCTCCGGCGTACAGGCGTAAATTTCCACCTTTCCCGACGTCAAAGTGTAAACGTGGGAATCGTCGCAGGGAATACTCATGTATTCGCTCTGCTTCAGTTTCTGATTCAACGTCAGTGTCGTCATATCAGTTGCTCCTCGGGCCGGTCTGGGCGGAAATCAGCCTGCGATAGGGCCCCTCTACCGCTATCATCTCGTTGTGAGTCCCTCTCTGAACCACTTTGCCAAACTCGAGCACGATGATCTCGTCGCAGTCGCGAAAGGCCGACAATCTGTGGGCCACCATGAGACAGGCACACCCTCTGCGTCTGATATTCGTGAGGACCGCCTCCTCCGTTACCGGGTCCAGGGCGCTGGTGGCTTCGTCGAATATCAAAAGCGACGGGTTGACGGCGAGGGCCCGGGCGATTTCCAGCCTTTGTCGCTGTCCTCCGCTGAAGTTGGAGCCGCCCTCGCTTATGAAATAATCGTATCCTCTTTCGAGTTTCGTTATGTCGTCGTTGATCATGGCGTCTCTGGCTCCCGCGAGAATGTCGTTTTCGGGGACTGAGGGGTCGAACAACGAGAGGTTTTCTTTTATCGAGCCGGAGAAGAGGTATATTTCCTGGTCGACGCAAGCGATAGAGGCGACCAGCACCTCTTTGGGGATGTGGAGCCTTTCCATTCCATCGAAAAGGACCTGTCCGCTCCAAGCATGATAGAGACCGCCGGCCAGTTTCGCCACTGTGGATTTGCCGCTGCCGGAACTACCCACCAGGGCCACCCATCGGCCCGGCTTGAGTGTGAAGTTGAAGTTCTCGATCAGCGGCGGTTCCAGCGGGCTGTAGCCGAAGGAAATGTCCTTGAACTCCACCAGGCCCGTCAGCTTGTTTTTTCCGATGGGCTGCGCCGGTCGATCGGGATAGTTGATTTTGTCTGTTTCGTAGCGTCTCACGTCGTTCAGTTTTTGCATCTGCATCTCGGTGGTTTGAAGGGTTTGCGCCAGGCTCAGCAGCTTTGTCACCGGTTCCTGAAAATTCGACATCAAGCTGCGGAACGCGATGAAAATGCCCGAGGACATGAGGCCGTCCATGATGTCGAATCCGCCCACCAGCATGATGAGAGCCACGTTCAGGCCGTTGAAGAAAGCCGGCCCCACGGACATGATCTGGGCCGCCAAGGTCACCTGCTGCATGCCTTCGTTCTCTTTCGCCTTGTAGCCCGACCACTTGGAGAAAAAATCGGCCTCGTTGCCGTTCGCTTTCAGGGTTTCGATCACCTGCAGTCCGCTGACCGCGGTTCCTATCACTTTTCCGCTCTCCTGCTGGATTTTCATGGACATCTCCGTGAGGCGTTTTCTCAGGACGGACATCAGCAGGATGTTGAGAAAACTGAAGGATACCCCTATGGCGGTAAGGGTCGGGCTGTACTGGACGAGCAGGGCGAGATAGAAGAGGGCCACGAAAATATCCAAAATTGCCGTGGCGGCCTCGCCGGTGAGGCTATTCGCCACCGTTTCGTTGAAGGAGACCCTCATGGCGATCTCGCCGCTGAAGCGCTGCTGGAAGAACTCCACCGGCAGCCTGAGAACGTGCCACAGGAATCCGCTGGAGTCCGACAGCGTGAGTTTCGTTTGCCATTTGATCAGGATCAGTTGCCTCAAGAAAGCGAGAAATCCGTTCATCAGGAAGGCGACGGTCATAGCGACGGCCAGGCTCGTCATCCAGTCCGGATGACGCCCGCTGAGTATCTCGTCCAGGAACAACTGGTCGAAAACGGGCGTCGCGAGCCCCGGCAGAATCATCAACAGGCCCACGACAAAAACGAAGACGAGAGCCCCTTTTTCGCTCATGAGCTTCTGGGCGACGGCTTTCGCGATACTGAACTTTTTTCCGCCGCGCTTGAAATCGGGGCCGGGAGTCATGAAGAGCGCGATGCCGGTGAAGGCGTTGCCGAACTCCTCCATGTCCACGGTCCTGTGTCCCACCGCGGGGTCGTTGAGAAAGACTTTGTCTCCTTTGTTGCCTTCGAGCACGAGAAAATGGTTGAAATTCCAGTGAATTATGGCCGGAATCCTGTTCTTGTGGACCTCAGAGAGCACTTTTTTCGCGTCTAGGCGCTTCCCTTTGGCCTCCATGCCGAATTTTCTGGCCGCCTTCGCCATGTTGCTGGCCTTGCTGCCGTCGCGGTTGACGCCGCACTCGGCGCGCAGGGTCTCCAGCGGGACGATTCGGCCGAAAAACTGCAAAATGATACCCAACGCCGCGGCACCGCACTCGACCGCCTCCATTTGAAGCAAGGTGGGAGTATGGTGAACCCGTTTACGAAACAACATGTCAAGAATTCCGAAGCCACTGGCTCAATTTCAGAAACACTCTCTCTATGGGAGGGGTGCGTTTCACGACAATCATCCCGGTGCAGCCGCTTCCCGCGCTCACTATGGGATGGTTTCCGACGACGGACGACCACAGATAACCGGACTCGGCTTTGGGGTCGCGGACGAGTTCCACCTTCACCTCGACCACGGCGCTTCCGAATTTTTGCGATATCCACTGCGCGACGTCCGCATTGCCGATATTTTTTATTATCCCGGCGCTGGACGACGGGTACGAAGACACCTCCCGCACCACCCCCATGAGGCTGCCGTCCTCGGCGGCGTCTGCCCCGCTGGGCGTAAGACGCGCGATCATGCCTGCCTTGACTTTCTTTCCCGAGTCGATGGGAACGTACATCAAGGCCGACACGTCGTCTCTTCCCTGATCGCGTCTTATGGTGCATATCACCGTCGAGCCGGGGGAGACGATGTTTCCTTCGTTGACGGCGACTTCCGAGACGATGCCGTCGTACCCGCTTATTACCGTAGCGGACTGGTACCATTTGTTCACTATAGAGTCGAAGTTTGAGATTCCGCTTTCCACTTGCTGCATGTTTGCCGACATGAGGACATTTTGTTGGGACGTGATGATGTCGTTCGTCATGGAGGGCTGTGACAGGCGGGCCAGCACGTCGCCTTTCCTCACCCTCATCCCGGGATGGACCAACACTTCCGACAGCTTGCCGCCGGAGTCGTGGTAGACGTTCACCACTCCGGCGGAGTCGATGATTATGCCTATGGCGCTCACCGATTCGGACAAGACCCCGTAGACGCTCCACAGCACCACGGATGTCGCCAGGATACACAGCATCACCAGAGCCATCCACGTCACGGGTTGGGTCACGCGAAAAAGCGAATCCAACTGTTCGGGAGAACGGAGCCGCGACAGAGCCTCCTCGCTGAATAGTTCTTTCTTCACCGTCAATAGTCCTCCAGTGTCACGTCTATTTTCGTCCCCGGCTCAAGGCCCTCAACCCCCGACGTTATCACCACGTCGCCTTCTTCTATCCCGTCCAGGATCTCGATCAGGCCCCCGCCATAAACGCCGGTCTTCACATTTCGAAGGGCGAGTCTGGAGTCCGAATCCATCACGTAAAGCGAAGGCGTTTTCATATCGCCGATGAGCCCCAGAGGCACGGCCGAGGTTTTTTTCGCGTCGCTCCTGCCGACCACGACTTCGGTGTAAAGCCCCGGTTCCAACAGTCCCAGGTCGTTATCCAATTCCCAAGACACGACCCGCAGGGGCGCGTTCTCACTCATGGGCGGAGCGATATCTCGTATTTTCGCTTTCACGACGAAATTCTCGTTGAATCCGGATTTAAACGCCGTGTCCAGCGCTTTTTCCGAAAGGAACGACATGTCCATAGGCATCAAAAAAACATCGTCGATCGGCGCTATGTTTTTGATTTTTTCGTCCGGGATCTGCCCTCGGAACACGAGTTTCGAAAAATCGGCGATCATTGCCACAGGCGCGCCTCTCTGAACGTAGGAGCCCGCCTGCTGATAAATGACGACCACGAACCCGTCTATAGGAGAAGCGACGGACTGAAACCCCTTTTGTTGATTGAGCTGGTTGAGCGCGATTCCAGCCGCCGACAGTTCCGATTCCGCCGCCTTCATGCGCGCGATCGATGTTTCCAGTTCGCTTTTGGAGATGGAGTCTCTCTCAGCGAGGCGTCTATTTCTATCGGCCTCGCTCTTGGCTTGGACGTACGACGCTTGAGCCTTGGCAATGTCGGTGTTTGCCCTGGATATCTGAAGCGCTATATCCGTGTTGACGAGAGTGCAAAGCGTCTCGCCGCGCTTCACTTCCTGGCCTCGAGCGATGGAAAACTCGCGGATCGTTCCGTCTATCTGGGCGATGACGTCGGCTGCCCAGTCCGTCTGGAGGCTGATATGGTCCAAGACGATCTCCGGCCTGATGTCCCGGGAAGACGCGCGGATTCCGCGCACATTCACCGCGCGGGACGCCATCATCGTCTCGATATAACTGCTGCTGACCTGATTGAGGTATATTCCGTACCCTACAAACGCGCCGGAAAGAACGATGATAACAGTCATCGCCGCTATGAAAAATGTTTTCATGAAGACGGCCGCCCCGTCTTTTGAAATTCGATCTTTATGTTCACTTTAAGCGCCCTCCCATCGAATTTTCGATGCGGGCAAGGGCGATGCTGTAATCGCACAAGGCCCGGGTGTAGTTCGATTGGGTCACCGTCAGGGCGTTCTGAGAGTCCACGACGTCGATATTCGTTCCCACTCCCTCGTTATAGCGGTTTATCGCGATATCGTAGGCCTCCCGGGCTTTGTCTATGGCCGTAATCGATTCCTCCACCCGTTGGGCTGCTTCCGTAATGCTGTCGTAGTCGGAGTTGACGGTGAGAACCACCGCTTCCAACGTCTGTTCGTAATAATATTTGGCTCTTTGGACGGCTTCTTTCGCCGAGGAGACTCTGGAGGCTCCGGCTCCGGCGTCCATAATCGTATACTCTACGTTAACGCCTACGGTGAACGAGTCTGCTTTCGCCCCGGGCCACGAGCTC
>JAISWV010000346.1 GCA_031270755.1 Synergistaceae bacterium | reverse complement strand
TTCAGGGACGGAAGCCGCTCGCGGATTTTATCCAGGTAGTCCAGGTCGATCTCCGCGAAGGAAAGCCCCTCTTCCTCTCTGGCCCGCGTCAAAACCGTTCCCCAGGGATCGACGACCATACTGCCGCCGTAGGCGGCAAAACGGCGCTTCTTTCCGATCTGAGCCGCGGCGACGACATAACAGCCGTTTTCGATGGCCCTTACGCGGAGTATCGCCTCCCAATGATCCTTTCCAGTCGGCAAGGCGAAGTTGGCGGGCGTGAAAAGCACCTGTGCCCCTTCCATCGCCATCAGGCGGAAAAGCTCTGGGAAACGAATATCGTAACAGATGGAAAGGCCCAGCTTGCCGAGGGGCGTGTCCGCCACCACGATCTTTTGCCCCGGAGTGACCCGCGTCGATTCGTCGCACACGGTGCCGTCGGGAAGCGTTACGTCAAAAGTGTGAATTTTGCGGTACTTCGCGACGATTTCCCCTTTATCGCTGATAATGAGGGATGTGTTGTAATGCCGCTTATCCTCCGGATTTATCTCGGCAAAACTTCCGCTGTGAATCCACAGACCGTGTTTTACGGCCTTTTCCCGCAGCATTTCCGTGCTAGGGCCAGGAATCGGTTCCGGCTGGTCCTCCTCCCGCACCCTCTCTCCGGTGAAGTTCATGGCCTCTGGAAGGGAAACGAGTGAAGCCTTCCCCGCCGCCGCTTCGTCGATAAGACGAGAAACCCGCTCTAAATTGGCCGCCTTGTCGTTCTGGCTGTCGAGCTGCACGACGGCGACTTTGTATTTTCTCATTCGAAAAACCTCCGATTTTCACTTGTTCTTGTCATGACTATTGATCTATACCAAGCTGCTTTCCATGGGCTGTTTTTAATTTAGATTTCAAATCCGTAAGCCAAACTGTCGCCTGTGACCGTTTGAAGTATACCACGCCGAGAAAACCTGAACGTTTACAACTCATTGATCTTTTCCGTGTTGTGGCACGCCGTAAAGTGACCTGGCCGATATTCCTTCAGCAGAGGATCGGAGGAGAAGCATTCGCCGGACGCGTAAACGCAACGTTTCGCGAAACGGCATCCCGCAGGTAGATCTATGGGGGACGTTATTTCCCCTTTCAGCGGTTCCCGCCGCCGTTTCTTGTCGGGGTCAGGAATGGGCGCCGCGTCCAGCAGCGCCTTAGTGTAAGGATGCATACGATATCTGAAAACGTCGGGAGACGGGGCCAATTCCACGACCGTGCCCATGTACATGACCATGATGTTGTTGGAAATATGCTTTACCACCGATATGTTGTGCGTGATGAACATGTAGGTCAGGCGCAATTCCTCCTGCAAGTCCTGCATGAGGTTCAGGATCTGAGCTTGTATCGAGACGTCCAGAGCGGAGACAGGCTCGTCGCAGACGATAAAGCGGGGATTCAGAGACAAGGCGCGGGCGATTCCTATTCTCTGCCGCCTTCCTCCGTCCAGCTCATGAGGGTAAGAGCTGGCGAGCCTTCTGGCGAGGCCCACGGTATCCATCAGCTCGCCAACCTTCCGCCCCAGCTCGAAGGAATTGGCACACATTTTGTGGATGATCAAAGGTTCGGCAATGATCTGGCTGACAGACATCCGCGGGTTGAGAGACGAAAAAGGGTCTTGGAAGATCATCTGCATATCCCGGCGATAATCCCGGAAGTCCTTGCGGGAAAGCCGGCTGATTTCTTTCTCTTTGTACCAGACCTGTCCATCGGTTACGTCGTGAAGGCGTACCACGCATCGCCCCAGTGTGGACTTTCCGCAGCCGGACTCGCCGACTACACCCAAAGTTTCGCCCTCTTTGATGACAAAGCTGACGTTGTCTACAGCGTACAGCATACCGCGAGGCGTTCGAAAATACTTCTTCAGGTTTCGAGTTTCCAGTAACTTTTTCATGCGATTCTCTCCCCGCGTCGCTCTTCCAGTCGCTTCCTTCGATCCGAGCCCTTTATTTCGCTCCATTTCAAGCACTTGACGAGGTGGCCCGGTTCGGGCTCGAAGACCGGGATCGCGTTTTTCTCACAGCCGCCGTCCTTGTAAGGACACCGGAGGGCGAAGGCGCACCCCTGAGGCAGCCGCGTCGGGTCCGCCATCATCCCCTCAATGGGCTTCAGACGGCGCACGTCCTCGTCGATGTTGGGTATGGACTCGAACAGCCCCTGGGTATACGGGTGCAGGGTGCCTTTGTAGATATGACGCAGGTTCCCGTACTCGACAATCTCTCCGGCGTACATGATCGCCGCGTTCTCGCACACCTCCGCCACGACGCCCAGATCGTGGGTGATCAACAGAAGCGATGTATCGAACTCCCGTTTCAGTTTCTCTATCAGGTCCAGAACCTGGGCCTGAATCGTGACGTCCAGGGCTGTAGTGGGTTCGTCCGCGATCAGGAGCGACGGGTTGCAGGACAGGGCGATGGCGATCATGACGCGCTGCTTCATTCCGCCGGAAAACTGATGAGGATATTCGTTGTAACGCTCGCCTGGGATCCCCACCAGCTCCAGCATGTTCCGCGCCTCAACCGCGGCGTCCTTTCTGGATTTCTTCCGGTGCAGGCGTATGGTGGCGGCGATCTGGTCCCCCACCGTCATGACGGGATTGAGGGAAGTCATTGGGTCTTGAAAGATCATCGATATCCTATTGCCTCGAATGTGCCTCATACCAGACTCGGGGAGTTCCAGCAGATTTTTCCCGTCATACTCCACCTCCCCGCCCTCGATTTTTCCGGGCGGAGAGGCGATCAGCCGCAAAATCGCCAGGGCCGTAGTGGTTTTGCCCGCCCCAGTCTCCCCCACGAGCCCGAGAGATTCACCCTTCCTTATCCCGAAGGAAATTCCGTTGACGGCGTGGACAGCCGTTTTGCCGGACCTGTATTTGACCACGAGGTTTTTCACCTCCAGCAAACGATTGCTCATAGCCCTGCCCCCTTCAGCTCTTCAACCGGGGGTCGAGGGCATCCCGGAGACCATCGCCGAAGAGATTGAAGGCGAAAACGGAAAGCATGATGGCCGCTCCCGGGAAGATGACGATGAACCAGTGATTGCGGAGGTATGCCCTGCCGGCGGAGAGCATGGCTCCCCACTCCGGCGTCGGGGGCGCGATCCCGAGGCCGATGAAAGAAAGAGACGCCGCGGAAAGAATGGCGATGGCGATGTTCATCGTCGCCTGCACGATAATGGGCGCCATGCAATTGGGAAGGATGTGCCTCATTAAAATGCGCCAGTCGCTGGCGCCGATGCAGCGTGCCGCCTCGATAAATTCCTGATCCTTGATGGACAGCACCGAGGCCCGCACGATGCGCGCGTATTGCGGGATCGTGGATATGCCGATCGCGATGACCAGGTTCCGGAGCCCCGCCCCTAACGCCGAGACAATAGCAATGGCCAGAAGGATGCTGGGCATCGCCAGCATGATGTCCATGAGGCGCATCAGGGTGTTGTCGAGAACATTGCCGTAATAACCGGCAACGCATCCAATTAGAACGCCCACCACGCAGGAGAAGCTGATAGACACCAGTCCGATTGACAGAGAAATACGGCTGCCGTAGACCACGCGGCTAAAAATATCCCTGCCGTAGTCGTCCGTGCCGAACAAATGTTCCGCACAGGGTTTCACGAACTGCTTGGCGAGGTCTTGGTCGTCGTAGCCATAGGGGGCGATCCACCGCGGGAACAGAGCGCAAAGGACAAACAGCGCGACGATGACGAACCCTACCACCGCCGCCTGATTTTTGACGAGGCGGCCCGCGATATCTCCCCATTGGTTACGCTTGGAGACCATGACGGATTCTTTACTGGACTCTTTCGAGCCTGGATTATTCGGCATTCAGGGCCTCCTTTGACTCCGGCGCGCTGCGAACCTTCGGACGGACGTACTGGGATCTGATTCGCGGGTCCGCGTAGGCGTAAAGCACGTCTACAAGAAGGTTCAAGAGCACCATCACGAACGCGATGAACAGCACCCCGCCCTGGATCATGGGAATGTTTTTGACCTTGATCGCGTCGACCATCAGTTTTCCCAGCCCAGCGATCGAAAAAATGGATTCTGTCATGACCGCGCCGCCGAGAAGCCTGCCGAAGGAGAGGCCGACAACGGTTATGATGGGGATCAAGGCGTTTTTGAGCGCGTGGTTCCATATGACGACCCGTTCGCTTTCGCCTCGGGCGCGGGCCGTTCGGATGTAGTCCTGGCGGATGACTTCGAGCATGCTGGAGCGCGTCATCCGCATGATGGTAGCGGCAGAGCTCGAGCCGATCGTTATGGCCGGCAGTATCCAGTGCCGCGGAGTGCTGAATCCTGACGGAGGAAGCCACTTCAGGACAACGGCAAACAGGATGATCAGCATCATTCCCATCCAGAAATTGGGCATGGAGACCCCCGCCATGGACACGACACGGCATATATTGTCGAGCAGGGAGTACTGCCGCGTGGCGGAGACGATACCCGCGCTGACGCCGGTGATGATGGCGACGATAACACTGAGGGACGCGAGTTTGCATGTCGCGGGGAACCGCTGCAGAATTTCCGTCGTTACGGGCTGTTTCGTAACGTAGGAAGTTCCAAGGTCGGCTCTCGTCACGATTCCCTTTACATAATAGAAATACTGCACCACAAAGGGAGCGTCAAGTCCATGCTCCTTGCGAAACATCGCCTTGTCCGCCTCGGTGGCCATGTCTCCCAAAATGATATCGGCAGGATCTCCCGGCGCAAAGTACATCAGCGTGAATATTGCGAAAGAGACGCCGATCAGAACCGGAATCATCATCAGGAGCCTTCTTGATATAAATTTCCACAAAACCCGCTTCCCCCTTTTTTGCAGAAACAACCGCTTCGGCTATCCGCGAACGTTATTCGTAGATGGAGACCTTATAGAGGTCCACCTGCTGGCGAGGATCGCAGTCGAACCCCTCGACCTTGTCGCTGAGGCCGTAAATGACCGGAGTGAAGGCGAGGGGGATGCTGTAGCGCATATCGTGCAGGTAGTCCTGAATGGCTTCGTAGGCGGCGGCCCGTTTGCCGCTGTCGTAGAAGGTGATTGCCTCTTTCAGCATAGCGGCAAGTTTCTCGTCGTTGGGCTGCAGGCGTTCGCCGAACTCGGGGTCGTAGACGATCAGGATGTTGGAGGGTTCGTTCGCGTTGCCGGCCCGGAGCCCGATTTGAATCGTGTTTCCCTGTGACGTGTAGTTGGAGAAGGCCATCTGGAAGATGTTGACCTTCAGGCCGATCCGGTTCCACATGTTTTGGATGGCCTCGGCGAGCCGGGCGTCCATTTCACGGGAATCTACCAGAAAATTCAGCGTCAATCCTTTTTCGTGGCCCGACTTCTTCATAAGTTCCTTCGCTTTTTCCAGGTCGTAAGGCAGTACCCCAATTTCCTTGAAAGCGAAGACGTTAGAAGGGTAATAACCTGTCGCCGTTCTAGCCGCGCCGCTGTAGCAGGCTTTCACGATCGCGTCCTTGTCCAGGGCGTAGGAGAGCGCGTGGCGCAGATCTTTGCTGGCTAGGGTTTCGTCTTTCATGCTGAAGGTGATAAACATGTAGCGGTTGGAGTCGCCCATCAGGACATGGGCACCGTCTATTTCATTGACGCGGTCGATATCCGTTCCAGCGACCTCGTAGATCACGTCCGCCCCGCCTGTTTCGAGTTCAATGACTCGGTTGGCGGCTTCGGGAATGACCTTAAAGACCACGTTTTTCGTTATTGCCTTATTTCCCCAGTAAGCGTCGTTCCTCACGAGGCTGATCTCGGTGCCGGATACCCATTCCCGCAGTTTGTACGGCCCTGACCCGACGGGAGCGCGGGCGAATTTGCTATCGCCCGCTTCCTCGACGGCTTTTTTGGAGACGATACTGGCGCGGCCTCCCGCCAGCGTGTTGAATATAGCCGCGTAAGGGCTCTTCAATTTCAGATCCACGGTATGCGGATCGATGATCTTGGAGTTGTCGATGTCAAAAAATTGAAATGTGGACGCGGAAATTGGGTTTGAAAGACCCCTTTTGATCGTGAACAAAACGTCTTCAGCGGTGAAGGGCTCTCCGTTGTGAAATTTCACATCGTCCCGAAGGTAGAACCTCACGGTCACGTCATCCAGAAACTCCCAGCTTTTGGCGAGTTTGGGTTCGACGACGCCGCCCGGCCGTTCCGTGACCAGCGTATCGAAGATATTACGCTGAACCATCCAGTTGCTGACACGACTGGAACCCTGAGGATCCATCGTCGCCAAGTCCTCCCACGTGGCCAGCACCAGCGTGTCCTTCAGCTTTCCCTTAGCCTCTCCGGCAAGCGCGAACGAACACACTAAAACACCGGCCCAAAAAAGCAGAGACAATATTTTTTTCATGATTTCCATTCCTCCTCGATGTTTTCAGTTTTTCCCCCAAATTCAAAGCTCATATACTCTACGATCCTGTCAACACATTTTTCGATGATCTTACGCCCCTTTTCGGCTGACCCGAGAGTGGCGTCCCCGACGATGCCCGAAGGGGTTTTTGTCTCCAGGGGCACGTACCTAACGATATCGGGATAGCTGATGTGGGCGGGGGCAGGCTCGACCCTCGCCGCGTCTTCCATACGCACCAGATTCGGACTGAGGTAGAGCATGACCGAGGTTCCGCACTCGCTGGCATGTCCGTGGGCCATGTGCCCCTTCATTTCGAAGATGTCTCCGCTGTTGGCGCTGGCGAAGCGCCACCAGTCCACCTGACCGCAGAGAACGCCTTTTTCGCGCTGATATTTACGGCAGAGATAACTGATGGAATTGACATTGCCGGCGTGTCCTGTAATGAACAGGCAGTTTTTGAACCCGCTGCGGATCAGCTCCGTAAATAACCCATCGATAGCCTGGTGAAAGATTTCTTTCGACAATGCCAAAGTTCCGGGGAACCCGATCAGCCCTGTCGATTCTCCCAGCTCAATCATGGGCGCAATCAGCGCTCCCGTTCGCTCGGCCACAAGGCGCGATATCGCTTCCGCCACTATGCAGTCCGTCCCCATAGGCAAATGCGGGCCATAAACCTCTACCGCGCCCGTTGGAACAATGACGGTATTCGTTTCCTTTCTCCTGCGCTCGAATTCCGTCCAGCTCATTTCCATAATTTTATAGGTCATACATACCTCCAGAGACAAAAACAAGCAAAACTGCATTTTTACCCTTCGACAACCCTTCCTCAAACAAAGCGCGCTTGCTCTTTAAATCAAGACATCCCGCAGCACTCCTCTCAGCGGTCATATTTTTTCATTCAGTGAACATAATAATGATATAACGTTATTATGTTTGAGTCAATATGTACCGCGGGAGTAAATGACGCTGCCTTAAACTTGGAGGAAATAACGACGCAATCCGGGAGGCGCGAATGGGAGCCGGAGTATGTCAATCGCTTAAGGTTCTGCCTCGAACCACAGGCAAAACCTCAAGGCTCCGCCTCAAGCTCCGGCAGGAGACAAGTCCCCCGGTAGATTCGGGCGAAGCCCGAGATTTTAAACCTGTGAGGTTTTGAAAAGCTCCGGGCACAGCCCAGACAGACTGTTCAATTTATTACGTAAATAACGGGACCCAGATACTATTTGGTGCTTACAAACCTCTATAAGCAGGCTTCGGTCTG
>JAISWV010000338.1 GCA_031270755.1 Synergistaceae bacterium | reverse complement strand
CTCTCCCGAGTCGGCCAGGCGCGCCGGGTTCAACCTGCTGAAACTGCGGCTGTTGGTCTATGGATACATCGGCGCTCTGGCCGCCGTGATGGGCGTCGTTTACATCTCGCAGGTCAACGCCGTCTACCCCAACAAGCTGGTGGGCAGCGAGCTGATGATCATCGCCGGGGCTGTCATCGGAGGGGTGAAAGACACCGGGGGCCGAGGAAAGATCCTGGGCGTCGTTCTCGGCATCGCGATCATCCACCTGCTGAATTCCACGCTCATCTTCCTGGGCTTGTCCTCCTCCTGGAACAATTTGTTCGTGGGGACGCTGCTGGTGGCCTCGGTGGCCGTCACCTCATGGCAAAACCGCCGTAAGAACCGAAAGAACCTGTTGTTCACGGAATGATTCGAGATCGGAACGAAGGGCATAAGGGTGAACGATGAGCGATAAAAACGTCAAAAAAGACGGCAGTCTCTATATTCTGTTGGGCCTCGCCTTGGCTTTGGCCGTGGTGTTCGCCGCGGTGTTCGGAGAGTCCATGTACTCAGCCCGCAACCTGCGCAGCATGGCGTACCAGATGCCGGAGTTCGGGCTCCTGGCCTTGGGCATGATGCTGGCCTTTCTCATAGGCGGGATCGATTTGTCCATCGTCGCCATAGCCAACACGTCGGGCATCATGGCGGCGCTGGTGCTCACGGGAGCTTGGATGCCCGGCCTTTCCGGCCCGGCGCTCATTGCGGCCGCTGTGGCCACGGGTCTGACGGCTGCCGTGATTTTTGGCCTGTTCAACGGATTTTTGATCACGAAGCTGTCGGCTTCGCCCATCATCGCCACTTTGGGGACGATGACCTTCTACTCCGGAATCGGCATGGCCCTCACGGGCGGCAAGGGCATTACGGGCCTGCCTTCCGCTTTCACCTCCTTCGGGACCGCCGAAGTCTTCGGGGTTCCGGTCATCTTCGTCTGCTTCGTGGCCGTGGCGGCGGCGCTTTCGGCCTTGCTGTCCCGAACGGCCTTGGGCCGCCGCATGTACCTTTACGGCGAAAACCCACTGGCCGCTCGTTTTTCGGCTATAGACATCGAAAAAATCGGTTTTTGGGTTTACGGCGTCATCGGGCTCCTGGCGGGCATGTCGGGGCACATCATCATCAGCAGGGTCAACTCCGCCAAGGTGGGTTACGGCGACGCCTACCAGCTTCAGGCGCTTTTGGTCTGCGTCATCGGCGGCATCCATCCCCAGGGCGGCCGGGGCAAAGCCCTGGGGGTCGTCTGCGCCGTGATCCTGATGCAGATGCTTTCCAGCGCCTTCACCATCTGGCAGTTTTCGCCCTACGCCAAAAAACTCATCTGGGGCTCCATGCTGATCGTCATGCTGGGCCTGGAGTACCTGTCGGAAAAACGGACTGTCCGCCGGGAGCTGAGGCAAAAAGTCGTCAATTGATACGTTGGAGGGGAGTGGCTATGGGAATGAGTGTTGGGATAGAGCTTGGAGACGTGAAAAAACAGTACGAGACCCTTTACGAGACGGTTCTGACGGAGCACCGCAAGGTGTTCGAGAAACAGGACGTGGCCGAACTGGAGGCTTTTATGAAGGCCATCATGGGGGCCGGGCGTATTTTCGTGATGGGCGTCGGGCGTGAGGGCATCGCCGCCAGAGGGTTCGCCATGAGGTTGATGCACCTTGGGAAAGAAGTTCACTGGATTTGGGACGACACCACTCCGGGCATGGGGCCGGGAGATTTGTTCGTCGCCGTCAACGGGTCCGGGAAGATCGGACATATTCATTACGTGGTGGAGGAGGCGAAAAAAACCGGAGTCACCGTCGCCGTGGTCACCGGAACGCCGAAAGAAAAGACCCCCGCCTTGGCCGACGTGGTTTTGTTCGTGCCCGCCTGCGTCTTCAACGGCACCGACGACCGGGCCGTGCCCTCCATCCAGCCTATGGGCGCGCTGTTCGAGCAGCACTGCTTCCTTTTGTACGACATCCTCATCGTGATGCTGGAAAAAGCCCTGGGCCGCACCCACGAAGAGATGGAAAAGCGCCACCGCAACGTGGAGTGAAAGGCCTCGTGGTACCCGCGGCACTGCGAGGAGAAAATATGCTCTCTGAGATCTGTTATGTTACGATGTATGAAGATCACGTCGAGACAGCGAAACAAATTTTTGAACAAAATGGGTATAAAATCGCCGTCGTTTATACCGAAATACATCGTGTCGCCGAAAGTGTCAAGCTATTGATCGAACAGGGCGCGAAAGTACTCATTGCTCGTGGCGGCGTTCCTGCCCTCATCAAACAACACCACTCCATTCCGATCATGGAGCTGCGGTATAGTTTTTTGGAGTTTTTCGAACCCCTGGAAAAAGCTTACGCCATTTCCGATAAAGTCGCGTTGATGGGGTGGTATCGCAACATCAGAAATTTTGCGCGGTATACTTCCCTGCTGCGCGACAATCTCCTGTATGTGGAGTTCGCGGAAACGACATCCGCTGATTGCGAACCCTACATCGAGCGGGAAGTACACGCCGTAGTCGAAAAAGGAATAGAAGTCGTTGTGGGTGGTGGCGGTGTGGTTCGCGCCGCGCAGCGGCTCAATGTGCCCTACGTGCACGTCGATATCGACAGGCAGGCTTTTCTGGACGCCGCGGAAGAAGCCCTTTATCACCTGCGTATTTACGAAGAAAAAGAACGACGCTATGAGACAATCACAGCGATTTTGAACAGCGTTTCCGAGGGAATCCTTGCCCTGAATGAAGACGGGCTTATCGTCCACAGCAATCCTCTTGCCCGACGCATTCTAAGAATTGCGGACGAAAATACTTCACTCCCTATTGAAAAGTGCCTTCAAGACGAGAGAACGCTGTCGATCATCGCGGAGGGGAAGTCCATTTCCAACAGATTCGTCAACGTCGGGAACAACAAAGTCGTGCTCAATGCCGATGTCATCCGCATCAACAATCGACCTGCCGGAGCAGTGATCATTCTTCAGGAAACAGACAGCATTCGGAACTTGGAAAAAAAGATTCGTGTCAACACGGTCGAAAGCGGCCACTTTGCCAAGCATAAATTCAACGATATCATCGGCAGCGGGCACCTTCTTGTCACTGCGAAGAAAAAGGCGGCATTGTACGCCAGAACGGACAGCAACGTACTGATAACGGGTGAAACCGGAACGGGAAAAGAAATTTTCGCTCAGAGCATTCACAATGAAAGCTCTCGGCGTAGTAACCCATTTGTTGCCATAAACTGTGCGGCCATACCGGAAAATTTGCTGGAAAGCGAGCTATTTGGCTATGTAAAAGGTGCTTTCACCGGGGCGCTCTCCGAGGGGAAGTCGGGTTTTTTCGAACTGGCGCATAAGGGTACTATTTTTTTGGACGAAGTAGGAGAAATATCTCCCAAGGTTCAGGCACGCCTATTGCGAGTTTTGCAAGAAAAAGAAATCATCCGTGTAGGAGGGGACCGTATCGTACCCATCGACGTACGGATTATTGCCGCGACAAACAAAGATCTGTCTTCCGAGATCGCGGCGGGGCGTTTCCGGGAAGATTTGTATTATCGTCTGTGTGTGTTGCTCATAGATCTTCCTCCTCTGCGGGAGCGAAGGGAAGATGTCATTCCAACTTTGATGGAGCTTCTCGCTCGCAATGGATTCGGCCGGAGAACGTTCACAGAAAAGGCAAAAAACATCCTGTGCGCGCAAGAATGGCGAGGTAATGTGCGGGAGTTGAATAATTTTGCCGAACGCCTATGCGCCATCTGCGCGTCCGAGTCTATCGACGAAGAGGAGGTGCTGGAAACTCTTGGAATTCGCGCGGATAAGAAAATGCAATATCGCGTATTACCTTACGGAAGCATTCACCAGGTAGACGGAGATTACATATTGACAGTGCTGCAAAGTAACGACGGAAACCGTAAAGAGACCGCGAAACAGTTGGGTATCAGTTTACCCACTTTGTGGCGGCGGCTAAAAAAAATTCGTGGCGTTTCTGAAAGCGAACAAAAGACCTTTGACGAAGGCCGCGGATGACAGCATAAAAAAGACAAGCGGCCCCGTTGTAAATTGAGGCCGCTGTAAAATGACAT
>JAISWV010000331.1 GCA_031270755.1 Synergistaceae bacterium | reverse complement strand
GGAAAACACACATTCCGCTTTAGCACATTACCTGCGATACGTGGAATCTCATTACCCAATGGAGTACTCGCCCGTCTGAACCTTCCGCAACGCAGTCAGTCAAAACAAGCGCCCGAGCTGAACAACTTGAGCCAATGACAGGAAGTCATGGCAGAGACAGTCGCCGAAATGGGCGATAGTGGTGTCCGTTTCACCGAAACGGGATAGGCTCTGAGCTATTCCCTGGCCGCCGTTTGCCGTTTTGCAATGGCAGCGGCGGCTTTTTCGCGTATTTTGCGTCTTTGAGTGCATGGGGCTCGAACGGTTTCCTTTCCTTCTTTTCATGAATCCCTGTATAATGAGCCCATACTGACAGAAGACATCAATAAAAAGAGATACGGGATCACCATGTACGACGATGTTACGTTCAAGATTGTCAATGTGGGTGACAAGCGAATCAACAGGCTCGACGACAGGTTCGTGGGGTATCTTCTTGCTGACGGGAAGGAACGAGCCATATGCCGAAGCCGCGGATGGAAGAGGTACGAGAATTACAGGTGAACGTGAACTCCCCTGATATTGAAACCCCGAATTGGACGATTGGGGTGTTCGCCGTATGCGGAAGCGATAGGGCGAAAATTTGAGAGTGCGGTATAATCTTTTCGCGCTCTTGAAGCTCATTTTCAAGTCATTTGGCATTGGAAGCCGTTGGGTGAGGTGAACGACGATGAATAAATTTCCGAAACGCGGGGTTTGGGTCAGGCGGTTTTTTCGCCTTTTCGCCTTTCTGGGCGCGGCCGCCTGCTGCGCCCGGGCCGAGCCCGCGCGAGCCACCCCCGTCATTGCGGCCTATCAAGAAATCTACGCCATGAACTTCCAGGTTTACTGGATGCCGGAACTTCCCTCGGGGTGGTACGCCACTTTCGACGGATACCCTGTGGCGCAGGTTGCTCCGAATCGCTGGGTGTACGGACACGTCAAACGACAGGGGAGCATCGTCCCGACGGAGGTCCTGGTGGGGGCCGTGGTACCCATGGACGTGCCCGAGCTGGCGCGGGTGGCCGCCTCTTCGCCGCGCAACCGCGCGTTGGAGACGAAGGCTTTTCGGTCCATTGCCTTTTCCGGGTTCGACAACATGGGGGTGCTGGCCGACCCTCTGGCCCACACGCCCGTCGCCTGGAAAACCGGCGTGGCGGGCCTCCGTCTTTGGCTGGGCAATCGATGGTACAGCATTGTCCCCGTGGCAGGGCAGAGTACCTCTCAGGCGCTTTTGGCGAAACATCCCTATATTGTGCGCACCTTGTACAAGAAAAGCGCCTTGTGGACCAGGTCTGACATCCAAGATCTGGCGGACTTGGCGCGGGAGTGGGGCTATATTTGGCGCGGGGCCATTCCCTTCGCCTCCTTGACCGCGCGCCGGGACGACAATTCGTCGAGCGGCGAGACCTTCACGGGTGCGAGCCCGGCGGCCGTCGCCGAAGGAACCCCCGGCGGAGGGCAATGGGACGTCGGGGGCGGAAGCGGCGCTCCTTCCGGGGGAGGAAGCGGAGGCTGGGACACGGGAAGCAGCCCCGGCGTGGGAAGCGGCGGCGGCAGCGGTTGGGATTCCGGGGGCGGCGTCGCTCCTGGCAAGGACGGTGGGGACGGTGGAGGTTGGGACAAATGAGCGAAAATATTTACGATCTAGATATTTACGAGCTGCTGGATAAAGCTTACGAGTCGGAGGATGCGGACGAGATCGAGGAATTGATCGAGCGGGCGCTCGCGCTGGATCCGAACAATCCCGAGGCCCTTTTGTTCAAATCCGACTTGATCGAAGAGGACGGCGAAAGGCTTCCGGTGCTGGAGAAAGCCGTGGAAGAAGCGCGGCGTCATTTTCAAGAGGAGGGCCTGTCCGGCGAAGAGATCCTGGAGGACGAAATGGTCCTCGTGTACCTGGGGTTGCTGCAGCGAATGGCCTATACGCTTTTCTTCCTGGAGCGGGACGACAGCGCCCTGGAGCTGGTGGAGGAGCTTTTGCGCTACGACCACGAGGACCTGTCCCAAGCGAAGACCCTGTACTATCGTATTTTGCTGGATCAGGAAGAGTGGGGGCGCGTTCTCGAGGAGACCATGCAGGAGACGGTACGCGGACTGGGATGGGCCTATGCCAGGGTGATCGCGACTTTCATGCTCTCGAACGGCAAGGGGAAAAACAAGAAAAAGCAGCCCGATGGCCTGAACAAAATGCTTTGGGACGCGGTTCGCATGGCGCCTAACGTTCCTTTTTACATGCTGGGCTATATTCCCGACCCCGTGGACGAATCGGAAGACGAGGACTACCACTTCGCCGTCCTGTTCGAAAATGCCTGGCTGCCCTCCCACGACCTGATAAACTGGTTTTCCAAGGCAACGATCCTCTTCGGCTTGCTGACGAACCGTTTCGGAAGAGAAAACGACGATATGCGGGAGATCTTGGATGCCCTGGGCGGCACGGCGGACTACGAAGCTCTGGCCTCCCAGGCGGCGAATTCCTCCGACGAGAGGATCTTGGAAACCCTGGCCCTGGGGAATTACCCGACGGCATAGAAAATAGTTCTCAATGCCCATACACTTTGGTAAAAAAGTATTAATATAAAAAGAGGGTCGTTGTCTTATAGAATGGCTTAAATCGAAGTAGAAAAGGGGAAGGTCGTGATGCACGCAGCGCGACGGAGACGACAGACGAAACGCAGAGGGTTTACGTTGGTGGAAGTCTTGGTTACCATGGTCATTATCGGCATTTTAGCGGGAGCCATGCTGTTGGCCCAACAGGGCGGCGATTCCGCGGCGGAGGCCATAGGCATCATCAACGACCTTCGCATTATGAAGGCGGGCGCGTTCATATTCATGATAGAAAGCGGCGACCTCGTTCCCATAGAGGGCGTAAATTACGCCGAGAGTTTGGGCAAATACATGGATCACGGGCGTATCATCAACGATCCGATACGTTACGCTTTTTACGCCAAAGACAGCAAATGGTGGGTGGGGGTGCGGGTGAAAGGGAAGGCTCGAGTAAACGAGATCCTCGAGAGTAAGGCCGCGTCGCATTACACAATGCCCCTTTACGGCACGGACGACATCACGGATCCGCCTCCGGCTTTCACCACCGACCACCTTTTCAAAAGGACCAACACCTCGATCTGGACGCGAGTGAGATGACCCTTGATATAACGTTATAAAGCGAGTGAAAATTTCCCGATGAAAACGAAAACCGGCTCGAAAACTGGAGACGCGGTCGTGAAGGTGCCGCGTTTTCGTTTGTTTCTCATGGTCGCCGTGGTGGGGGCGGCTTATTTTTTGAGTAACTTTCATCGCCTGTCCTTCGGGGTGATGGGGGGCCTTGTCGTGAAAGATTTTTCCCTTTCGGCGGGGCAGTTGGGGACCTTGGGCTTTGCGCTGTTTTGCGCGTACGCAATCATGCAGCTCTTCTGCGGGGTTGCCGCGGACAAGCTGCAGACGCGAACTTTGATCGTTCTCTCGTGTTTGCTGACGGGGTGCGGAACCTTGTGGTTTTCGCAGGCGTGGACTTTCGCGAGCCTGGTTGGTTCCCGGTCCTTGACTGGGGCGGCTATAGCCTGTGTTTACGTCCCAGCTCTGGCGTCTTTCCGACGCTGGTTCGGTGACGAGTCCTTCGGAACCGTGACCGGGGTGCTGGTGGCCATAGGGCAGTTAGGGTCGCTCTCCGCTTCGACGCCTCTCAAACTGGCCATCGACGCCATGAGCTGGAGGGAGGTGTTCGCCCTCCTAGGCTGTGTTTCCCTGCTTCTGGCGGGAGCGGCGTTTTTTTGTGTGTTGAAAAACCCCGAAAGACCCCTTCGCCAGAAAGAGGCCTTTGCCGGAGACCTTTGGGTCCCTCTCCTGAACCCCGCCTTCCTGGTGGTGACCGTGTGGTTTTTCATCACCGGGGGAACGCGCGTGGCCTTTCAGGGCCTTTGGGGAGCGGACTTTTTCGTTCGCGCCCTGGGGAAAGGCGCGGACCAGTCCAGCTTGTTCCTGATGTGGCAGTCCGTCGGCTGTATCCTGGGGGCGCTATTCCTGGGTTACGTCAGCGACGTCCTGGGCAGTATGCGAACGCTGACGTTGAGTGGGACTACTTTGACCGTGACGTGGGTCGCTCTGGGGCTTTCTGGACCAAATACCCCCGGCTGGGTCGTGGGAGCTCTCAACCTGCTCTTGGGAGCCGTCGGTACCGGCGGCCTCGCGGTGGCTTTCGGCAGCATCCGCCTTTTTTCGGAAGGAGCCAATACGGGGTTCCTGTCAGGAGTCAACAACTGTTCCACTTTTCTGGGCTCCGCCTTGGCCGCTCAGGGTACGGGTTATTTCGTGCAGACCTTGGAGACTTGGCCCATCGCCGAGAAATACTCCGTGCTGTGGCTTTTCTTCGCCGCCCTGTGCTTCATCTCGACTCTGTCCGTCGCCTGGGCCAACCGTTCTCACCTCAAAGCCGGCCTGTAACGGGCAGAGATGATCGTTCTGGCGCGCGCACCTTTTCTGGTGGTGTTGTCCGGGCTCGTAACGACGCTGGCCTTGTACGGGCGCGTCGCGCTCTGGGTCTTGCCGCCGGTGGCGGTGTTGGCCGCTTTCGGGGCGATCGCGAGCTCTTTTTGCCTGGACCTGAAGGGGCAATGGCGCGTCGCGGGCTGTGTCCTCGTCCTCGTGTTTTTGTGCTCCCTGTGGGTCCTGTTTTTTTTGAACCGCCGGCCTCTCCTCGCGCCTTCCGTGGCGACAACGGGGGTCGTGGTGGAAAGCCGGCCTTGGGGCCGATTCACCGCCGTCGCGGTAAAGACGCCTCAAGGGGGATTCGTGTTGAGCCTTCCCTTCGCGACTCTGACCGATGGGCAGCGAATACGGGTCAAGGGAGTTCCCAGCCCTTCAGAGGCGGCTCCCCTGCCTCCAGGGGAGGAGGCGATTTTCGAGAGGACCGCTTCTGGCACGCCCGGGGAATGACGGCTCGGCTCGGCTCCGCCAAGACGGAGGTCCTTCCTGACCGAGGCCTTCGCGACTGGAACGTTTATCGCTGGCGCTACAGTCTTTATCGATCCCTCGCTCTTCATCTGCCCCGGCTGACGGGCGCGTACCTCAACGCCGCGTGGACGGGCAAGCGCGACTCGGGCCTGAACGAGAAGCACCGCTCGTGGGGGACCCCCCAATTTATTAAAAGCGGTCACGAGTCTTTGCCTAAAAAGATGACACATTCTTTTTAACAACAAGAAGCAGTGCCCCTAAGAACGCTGCTTCTTCATAAAAGGGAATTTTCATCACTGACCTCGCCTTGGCGTACGGAAATTAAACGAATTTCATAGGCTTCTAATTCGTCCGTCAATAGAAATGCGTCTCCGATGTCGCGAGAAAGGCGGTCCCACGCTGAAACGATAAGGGTTTTAAATTTGCAAGGTCGTTCACGAATGGCGGACTGAATATCGTGAATAGCAGACCGGTCGAGAGTCCAACCCTTTATCCCGTCTTATCCCGTCGTCGACGTACTCTTCAACTATCTCAAACCCGTGCGCCGTTGCCCATTCCCGGATTTCACGGATTTGATTCCCAGTATCCGAGCTGGGTGAGAGCTGCTTGTCAGCGCTTTTTCGGGCGTATAATGCAGCAGGAATAAGAGTTTCTGACATGGGTTTCTCCTTTTTCCTTTTTCGGGAGGCATCTCGTGCTTACTGTATTATCAGATCTTTCCCAAAGCCCCCCGCAGGGACCGCCTTCCTCCACAAATTCTCAAGGCTTTTCTGACGGTAGTAATCAACATACTTATCATAAATAGGAGAGAAATTCGGCGTTTCGATTGCCTTTTTTGTCGCCTTCGCGATTTC
>JAISWV010000235.1 GCA_031270755.1 Synergistaceae bacterium | reverse complement strand
GCGTTGACCAGCCACGGCTGGCCGTGAGTGAGGGCCCAGACCCTCGGATAAATATCCTCCTCGAAGACCTGTCCCGTCGCGGCGGTGTGCTGTTCGTAGAGCTCGCGAATTTCTTCCTGCGAGAAATCCCCCAGGCGCAAGGATTCGGCTTTGATGTTGAAGCAGCTTCCGCCCGTGATGATGTCTCCTTTGGAGGTGTGGATGCGGTAATCGCGCACGTCCCGCACGCCGCAGAGCACCACGGAAATTGGGAACGCCTGGGGACGTTTGGCATAACCTTCACGCAGCTGACGCAGGACGGAGACGAGGGTGTCGCCGATCAGCGCGTCGATTTCGTCGATAAAAAGAACAAAAGGCCGATTCGCTTTTTGGCAGAAGTCACTCAGCATCGAAGACAGGGCTTTGTGTCCGCCGGAATCCGCCAAAAACCGCGAAACGCTCTCCAGCGGTTCGGTATCGCCGAGAAAATAACCTATTTCCTCGCCCAATTCCGTGAGGATGGCTCTCATCCCGGCCTCCACGTCGTCGCGCGCGGTCTGAGCGGCCTCGACATTCATGTAAACGCAATGATAACGGCCTTCTTCGTTGATTCGCTTCACCATTGCCAGAAGGGAAGTCGTCTTACCCGTCTGCCGGGGCGCGTGCAGAACAAAATAACGCTGGGTCGCGATCAGCGCGGATACTTCGTCATAATCGATACGACGCAGCGGATCGACCATGTAGTTCAAATCTTCTTTACCCGGCCCTGCCGTGTTGAAAAATTTCTCCGCCGTCCACGTCATTGTCTGGACCCTCCTTCTATTTGTCTCCGCCGGGCTAGACGCCCCAGACGTGAATCTCCCTGCCGCCGCAGCGCTCGATTCTATCGTATACCTTTTCCTCCCAGCTTCGGCAGGTGCGCTTCCTCCGCTCCCGAACGCTCCGCGTAACGCGCCGTCTGCTCCAATCCTTGTATGATTGGATTATTCTTCATAAGAGCAAAATGAAAGTTTTGAAATTATCTCTTCAAGAACTTCTTCCTCATTTCCATCGCTGACACACGCACAGGCTTTTTGCAAAACTTCTCGTGTCTTTTCTTCGCCAAGAAATTCAAAAACACCGTAAGAATGGAGCACTACGAGAAAATTACCCATGTCATAAGAACCTGCATGATTTGACATAACATTTCCTCCTTTAATTTTTCAATCTTATCTCTCAATCTTATCTCTGCAATCGAAACAGAGCCGAAATATCTGCAGCGTTCAAATTCGGGAGGACGGAACTCGCTCGCCGAGAAGGGTTCTCAAATACTTCGCGTACTCCGTGCCGGCAAATCGGCCGGCCTGGCGCTCCATTTCCTCCGCCCCAATCCAGCCCTGCCGGTACGCGATTTCTTCCGGACAGGCCACCATCAGGCCCTGACGTTTCTGAACGACTTCAATGAACGTCCCGGCTTCGGACAAAGCCTCGTGAGTCCCCGTATCCAGCCAGGCAAAACCGCGTCCGAGCGTTTCCACTCGTAACAGCCCTTCTTTCAGATATGAACGGATCAGGTCCACGATTTCGAGTTCTCCCCGCGCGGAGGGAAACAAGGCTTGCGCCCTGTCCGCGGCGGTTCCGTCGAAAAAGTAGAGTCCGACGACGGCCCACGGCGACTTGGGGCGCTTCGGTTTTTCTTCGAGGCCGAGAACCTTTCCGTCGCCGTCGGGAGAGAATTCCACGACGCCGTAACGCTCGGGGTCCTTGACCCGGTAGGCGAAGACCACCGCCCCTTCGCCTGCCGCGGCCCTCCTCAAAAAACCGCTCAGGTAGCTGCCGTAAAAAACGTTGTCGCCCAAAATCAGGGCGCATTTTTCGCCGGCGAGAAATTCCCGCCCCAAAATGAACGCCTCCGGCAGCCCGCCGGGCGCGGGCTGAACGCAGTACGTCAGGGCGATGCCCCACTGCGAACCGTCCCCCAGCAGACGCCGATACTGATCGATGTCCCGGGGAGTCGAGATCAGCAATATATCCCGAATTCCCGCCAGCATCAATGTCGTCAGCGGATAGTAGATCATCGGCTTGTCGTAGACCGGCAAAAGCTGTTTGCTGACGGCCAGAGTCAGCGGATAAAGCCGCGTCCCCAGCCCTCCGGCCAGCACGATTCCCTTGCGCGTCACGGCGTCGTCCTCCCGCCGGCTCCCCGCCGCTCCAGACGATAGGAGCCGTTCAGGATATTCTCGGTCCAACGCTCGTTCTCTCTGTACCAGGCGATCGTTTTTTTCATCCCCTCTTCAAAACTCCATTGCGGCTTCCAGCCCAGCTCGTTCCTGATCTTGGCCGCGTCTACCGCGTAACGGCGGTCGTGCCCCGGGCGGTCCCGGACAAAAACGATCCGCTCTCCGTAAGGCCGGCCGTCCTCGCGCGGGCACAGGCCGTCGAGGACTTCGCAGATGAAACGCACGATTTCCAGGTTCGTTTTCTCGCAGCCGCCTCCGATGGCGTAAACCTCCCCCGGAACTCCCCGTTCGAGCGCCGCCGCAAGCGCCCGGCAATGATCCTCCACATAGAGCCAGTCGCGCGTGTTGCCGCCGTCCCCGTAAACGGGCAGGGGGCGATTTTTCAAGGCGGAGAGAATGATATGCGGAATGAGCTTTTCCGGAAATTGGCAGGGGCCGTAGTTGTTCGAGCAGTTGGTCGTCAGAACGGGCAGGCCGTAGGTGCGATGCCACGCGCGCGCCAGGTGGTCCGCGCCGGCCTTCGAAGCGGAGTAAGGCGAGTTCGGCGCGTAGGGCGTCGTTTCGGAAAAGAAACCGTCGGGCCCCAGCGAGCCGAAGACCTCGTCCGTGGAGACGTGCAGGAAACGAAAAGAGCCGCGCTCCTCGCCGGGCAGTTTTT
>JAISWV010000234.1 GCA_031270755.1 Synergistaceae bacterium | reverse complement strand
CGCAAACGGCCCGCGCCGCCCGCACCAGCTCCAACCCCAGCCTATTCGCCGCTCGCGTCAGTTCCGCGGCCTCTCCGAGAATGACGGACCGTCCCGTCCGCAACAACACCTCGTCGCTGCAGGCCACTCCTTCGCGCTCCCAAGGCAGTGCCCTTCCTTCGGACAAGATCAAGAGGACGTCCCCCATCTTACCGCGTGTATCGCCAGCACTCGATCCAGAAACACGCCCATCTCCGACAAGGGAATCATGTTGGGGCCGTCGCTTTTGGCGGCGCCCGGGTCCGGGTGCGTCTCGACGAAAAGTGCGTCGATGCCCACAGCCGCGGCGGCCTGAGCCAAAGGCAAGGCCATAGAGCGGTCCCCGCCGCTGGCTCCTCCCAAAGCGCCGGGTTTTTGGACGCTGTGGGTCGCGTCGAAGACCACGGGGCAGCCCAGAGCGCGCATTGTCACCAAGGACCTCATGTCCACCACGAGCTGATGATATCCCATGGTCGTGCCCCTCTCGCAAAGGAGCACCCGATCGTTCCCCGCCTCGCGGCATTTGTTCACCACGTTCGCCATGTCCTCGGGGGCGAGGAACTGGGCTTTTTTGACGTTCAAAATTTTGCCCGTCGACGCGGCCGAGACCAGCAGGTCCGTCTGCCGGCACAAGAACGCCGGGATCTGCAAAATATCCACCACCTTGGCCGCTTCGTGGGCCTGCCAAGGCTCATGAATATCCGTCACCACGGGGACGTTCAAGGTTTCTTTGATTCGCGCGAGCTGTTCCAGACCTTTGACGATGCCCGGGCCTCGCCAAGACGCTATCGACGTGCGGTTGGCCTTGTCGAAGGACGCTTTGAAAATATAATGAACTCCCCGGACCGCGCACAGGTCCCGCATCTCCCGGGCCACCTCCATCCCCAACTCCAAGCTTTCCAAAGAGCAGGGGCCTGCCATCAGGGTCAGGCTTCCGTCGCCGATCGCGAAATTTCCAATTGCGTAATTTACGCCGAATTCACTCACTGCCGCTCACCTGCCTGCTTATTATCCGGGCATTTTCCGAATTTCCCGCGCCGCGGGGTTATTATACCCTCGTTTGCGGGAATGATGCCTGCTATAATGAAATGAAAGAGTAAACGTTCAAGCCCTCATGTCACGTTTAGTCGACGCAAGCGTTTAGTTGCAGAGGGGTCTCGGGGGGCCAGTGAGCCCGCCTTTGGGCGAACGGGCTCCGCCTCCCTGAGCTTGAATGTTTAAATGAAAGAGTCTGGTGGAGAATATTGAACAATTGAATATCGGGCAATGGACACTGCTCGAGTGTGTGTCGTTCATTCGCTCGAATTATTTTTGTTTGAATTGTTCGAAAGGAAGCGAAGCGCTGTGCCAAACGGTCAAGAACCCAACACTCAGGAAAAAAACAGGGAGGATCTTTCGACGCCCGCGGAAAATCAAGGAAGCCCGCTTTCCAGTAACGAGACTTCTCAGGTTTACGGCGCGCTCAAATGTTATTTTTTCACTCCGAAACGCGGCGACATTTGGGGCGCGTTTTGTTTTCTGTTCAACGGAACCACCGGCGAGACCTTGGAGAACGTCTTTTGGGTGACTCGTTTGCTCATCAGCCCTCCTCTCGACGTGAACATGGGATGGAGGGAGCTCAACAAGACGATCCCCAGCATGGGAGTTTACGAAAAAGCCCTGGGAGATAAGCTGATCACCACTATGCTGGAGATTTTTCCTCCTTCCGTTCGGGTGGAACTGAGCCGGAGCACCGACGCTCCCGCGCGCGCGAACTTCCTTGCCACGGAGATCCGCAACGCTTTCGAGCGCACGACCCACTATTTTCTGGAGCTCAAGATGACCTTCGAGCGCTTGTCCCGCGAGGACATGATCAACGCCGGGGTCTTGTCCAAAGACGGCACGGAGGCAACGCCCGACAATCCCCCAGTTCAGGAAGAAGAAAAGTCCTTCGCCGGAACCTTGATCACGTGCCTGCCCGTCATCGACCCGGTGCGGGGAACCCCCGTTTCCGAACTGGTGCCCGGCGACGTGCTGGAGGTCAAGATACAGGGCGGAATAGGCGCAGGCGAGCTCATTCAACAATACCTGAACTCGACGAACCAGGAGGCGGTGTTTCCGGTGCTCACCGTCGAGAAAAAAGACGACGACAAGACCTACGTGATGCTGGACATCAACGAGGAAGTGAAAGGACTGATAACCGTCTCCAAAGACCTCCGCCTGCGTACACTGCGGCGAAAGACTCCCCAAAGAACCACGATAGTCGTCAATATGGACAACGTCATTTTTTGGGGGACGCTGATCGTAGCGCTCACCGTAATATTGTTCGTCATCAAGTTCCTGTTTTTCTGAGCCCGCTCTTTGCCGATCATGCGGTTCGTTCTTCGCCGGCTCTCCGCTTATCCCTCGACCGCAGGAGGTTCGGTACGTTGAAATTGAAAAAAATTTTCGCCCTGGCCGCCGTCGCCTTCCTCGGATGGGGAATATGGTATTCTTTTTTCAGAAAAGCCCCCGTAGTCTACGAGCTGCGTACGGAAAAGGCCGACAGCGGAGACATCACCGCAACGGTCACAGCCAGCGGGAAACTGAACGCCGTGTCCGTGGTCGAGGTTGGAACTCAAGTTTCCGGAACCATACAGGAAATTTACGTGGACTACAACTCGCTCGTCAAAGAAGGGCAGTTGATCGCCCAGCTGGACCCTTCCGTGCTGCGGTCGCAGCTGGTGGAACGCCGGGCCACCCTGGAGGTGGCCGAGGCGGGCGTGGGACGCGCCGGCGCAGCTCTCGTGGATTCCGAGCGCAAGCTGAAGCGCAACAAAGAGCTCTATGCCCGCAAGCTGATCTCTCAAAGCGAGTTGGAGGACTCCGATACCGATGTTTTGCTCAAACGCGCGCAACTTCGGGAGGCTCGAGCCCGGGTCACTCAGGCACAGGCGGCTCTTGAACGCGCGCAGACCAATCTGGACTTCACCCGGATCACCTCCCCCGTGGACGGCGTCATCGTATCGCGCAAGGTGGACGTGGGGCAGACGGTGGCTGCCAGCTTTCAGACTCCCACCCTTTTCAGCATCGCAAGGGATCTCACCCGAATGCAAATCGACACCAGCGTGGACGAAGCGGACATCGGCCGGGTCGCCGAAGGACAGGACGTGGATTTCTACGTGGACGCCTTTCCCGAAGAACTTTTTACCGGGAAAGTCGTACAAGTTCGGATCGCCCCGGCGACCACGGACAACGTCGTCACTTACACGGTGGTCATTCACGTGGACAACGCCGGTCTTCGTTTGAAACCCGGCATGACCGCCAACGTCTCCATCAAAACCGACAAACGGCGGAACGTGCTGAGAATTCCCACGGCGGCCCTGCGTTTCCGGCCCCCGCAGGATCTGCTGGACGGTCTTTCCGCTGCTTCCACTGCCTCCGCGGACGAGGGCGGGCGGACGTCGAGCTTGAATTCGGGAAACGTCTGGGTCGTTCGCGACAAGCAGCTGACACGGAAAGTTTTCGTTCGAACGGGGATCTCCGAAAACAGCCGAGTCGAGGTTGTCTCGGGAGATGTACGGGAGGGCGACGAGCTCGCCGTGGCTGCCGTCGCCCCCGGCGCGAGACGTCCCCGGCGAAGGCTGTTTTGAAGATGCCGGTTGATTGCAAGCCCTCCGATTTCAAGCCCTCCAGCGCAGAACCTTTGATCGCCGTCCACGGGCTGGTGAAGATCTACCGCGCCGGAAATATAGAGGTGCGCGCACTGGACCGCGTGTCCTTCTCCGTGGAGGCGGGAGAGTTCGTCTGCGTGATGGGGCCGTCGGGCTCCGGGAAATCGACGATGATGAACATTTTAGGATGCCTCGACGTCCCATCCGAAGGCCGATACATCTTGGACGGCATCGACGTCAAGAATCAGAGCCCT
>JAISWV010000141.1 GCA_031270755.1 Synergistaceae bacterium | reverse complement strand
CCCTTCGCTTCTTTCGAGAAACTCGATTACGGAAGGGTAAAAGCCGTGCTCGACGTGGAAATGTCCATCCCGGCCTTGATGGTGCAGGACGTGGACCGGGCCGTGAAAAATCGATGCCCCATTCATACCTGCCTCTGCTCCGGCGGCAACATCATGAAAAAAGGACAAGTCCTGGAAGCGGCCGCGAGGCTTTTGGAATTAGGAGATCGCTGATATGGAAAAAGATATGGAAAAAGTTTATTCGAGAACCAAAGGGATTCGCGACGACATGGTCAGCGGCCTTTGTCCGGGATGTATGCACGGTACGGCGATGAAGCTCATCGGGGAACTCCTTGAAGAGATGGACCTTTTTCACAGGGCGGTGGGCGTGTTGGGCATCGGCTGCGGCGGACTCCACATGGAATATATGGCCTTCGACAACATCACCGCCCCTCATGGCCGAGCCTGCGCCGTGGCCACGGGCATCAAACGCTCGAACCCGGAGTCTCTGGTGTTCACCTACCAGGGCGACGGGGACCTTGCCGCCATTGGCCTCGGGGAGTCCCTATCCGCCGCGAACCGGGGCGAAAACATCAGCGTGATTTTTATCAACAACGGGATCTACGGCATGACAGGCGGGCAGATGGCCCCCACCACGCTCCTGGGGATGAAAGCCTCCACGGCTCCCAAGGGCCGCGCCGCGGAAGAACACGGTTATCCCATGCACATGTGCGAGATCATGAACCAGCTCACGGCCCCGGCGTACTTGGAGCGCACGAGCTGCAACACGCCCCGGAACGTCCTCAAGACGAAAAACGCCATTCGCAAGGCGTTTCAGAACCAACTGGACGGCAAGGGGTTCTCGATGGTGGAGATTGTCACGAGTTGCCCCACTAACTGGGGAATGGACGCTTTGACCGCCTTGGACTACATCGAGGAAAAAATGCTCCCGGAGTTTCCCCTGGGCGTTACCCGCGACAGAGCGTCGGGCGGCAGGTAGGGGGGAGGAGAAAAGACATGGAGACCAATTTGCTCGTGGCCGGGTTCGGCGGGCAGGGCATCATGATGCTGGGGAAGCTGCTTTCCCACGCGGCCTGCGACTCCGCCCGGAAAAACGTCACCTTCTTCCCCTCCTACGGCGCGGAGCAGCGGGGCGGAACCGCCAACTGCTACGTCGTCATCTCCGACGAGCCCATCGGCGTCCCGGTGGGGGACGTGATGGACGACCTGATCGTCATGAACGGCCCTTCTTTGGACAGGTTCATCGGCGTCCTGAAACAAGGCGGCAATCTTTTCATCAACAGCTCCATCGTGAAGGACGAAATCGCCCGTAAAGACGTGGCCGTCGTGAAAGCGCCGGTGACGGAAATGGCTCTGGAGATGGGGGCTCCCAAGGTCTTGAACGTCGTCATGTTGGGGGTCTACGTGGGTTACACCGGCATCCTGGACGAGGCGATCGTGGAAGAGACGCTTCTTCAGCAGTTGGGTAAGAAGGAAGACCTGATCGCACTCAACAAAGAGGCTTTTCGCAAGGGCCTGGGGAGCGGGAGGCAACAGCGGCGGCTGATGGGATGAGATCGTGATGCCGATCCGGGGTTTGATAAACGGCTGTAAAAATTTTGTCTTCATCGGCGAGGCGGGCAGCGGAAAAAGCGAGATCTCCCTCAATTTCGCCAAGCGCCTTGCGGAACTCGGCGGCCGGTCCGTGCATTTTTTCGACATGGACATGGTGAAACCCCTGTTTCGTTCGCGGGACGCCAGGGAGGCGGCCGAAAGAGAGAACGTCGTGTTCCATTATCAGGAGCAGTTCATGGACGCTCCTACGCTGGTGGGAGGCGTCGCTGGCTCGCTGAAGGACGGCGGCCGATACGTCGTCATGGACGTCGGGGAAGACTACATCGGGGCGCGCGCCATAGGAGGCTTCGCGCCCTATCTCGACAACGACGGCACGAGGGTCTATTACGTTCTGAACGCGTTCAGGCCCTGGTCCGGGGACATGGAGCACATCGACGAAACGCTGGGAAGAATCCTCGGGGTCTCTCATATCCGCGCCGTGAAGCTGCGCATGGTCAACAACCCCAACAACGGCCCCACCACCACAAAAGAGGAGTTCCTCTCCGGAAGCAGGCGAATGTCCGACATGGTTTCCCCCTACGCCTCCATAGATTTCGCCTGTGTGCGCGAGGACCTGTACGCTCAGGTGAAAGACGAACTGAACGTTCCGGTCCTGCCCATCCACCTTTATTTGGGCTCTCCTTGGAGCTGAGAGTTTCTAACCGTTCAAAATCTGTCAGTCAAGGTAAGCGCTTCGTCACCCCTCCGCTCTCGCGTCATCGCAGCGAATTATGTAGTTTAACTGAATTTTAAACAGTTCCTAACTGTTTTTTACTATTATGCGTGCTCGACAACGAACTTCTGCCGGCGACAATGTGTGGTGCAAGCGGGAAGCCAAATCAGACTATTCGACAGGCTCGAAGCACTAAGCAGCATCGATCTCTGTTGCCTTATAGTTAGCATACACAATTTTTGCTTCCCTGTCTCCACCAGTCAGCCAGTTTCGTTCCGTTTGGTGATGGCTATTATGAAACCCCGTATTGGCTTCTTTCTTTTCTATAAGGCAACACAACATCAGTCCTCACCTAAGAGGGGCGAAATA
>JAISWV010000140.1 GCA_031270755.1 Synergistaceae bacterium | reverse complement strand
CCCTTCGCTTGTCGGAAGGTCGCGCCATGTTCCGTTTTCGTGGGAGGCTGGAAGGCGAACTTTCTCCTGTCCGCCAAATACGCGAACACACAGGTTGAGCCCCTCACGGCGCTTTTCGGCGCTGTGCCCCTCAGCGTCAACCAGGTGGAAACGGGTTTGAACGAGACCAATTTCATTATCCACGCCTGTATCAGCTTATTGAATATCGGCTTGGTGGAAAGCGGCCGAGACTGGACTTTCTACCGGGAAGGGCTCACCCCGAGCATCGGCAGGCTCATCCAAGACGCCGATAAAGAGAGGCTTGCCTTGCTGAAAAAACTTGGACTTGCAGAAATTTCCCTGGCACAGTGGCTGCTTCGTTTTTATGGAGATCAAGGAGCGAGAGGAGAAACGGTTTACGATATCTTGAAAAACTTCGAATATTTCGCTACATCCAAAGGCCCTTCCGCTTTCACTCACAGATATTTTTCCGAAGACATCCCCTACGGCCTCGTGCCTTTGGCGAGCCTGGGGCAAATACACGGCGTTTCCATGCCTGTCGTCGGTATGCTCGTCGATTTGGCTTGCCGGCTGACCGGCACAGACTACCGGGCCGCGGGCAGGAGTGATTTTTGAGGCATACACCGAAATGAGGAACGGAGCGAAAACGAGTCGGGAGAGAATTTACGAAGAACTGAAAAACGAGATCTTCGACGGTCGTTTGCGCCCTTCGGAGGTGTTGATCGTCGACGATTTGGCGAAGCGGTTCGGAGTCAGCCGGACTCCCGTCCGCGAGGCGTTGATCGCGCTGAGCAACAAAGGGCTGCTCGAGGCAAAACATCACATCGGTTTTATCGTCACGTCGGTCGACGTCAGGGAGATAATGGAAACCTATCGCCTTCGAATTCTTCTGGAGAAAGAGGCCGTGCGTCTTGCGGTGCGAAATATTCTGCCGGCCAACTTGGAGCGCCTGGCCGTGGCGGCGCGCGAACCGAACCGATACTTTCATTCTTGCATCGCCGTGATTTCAGGGTGGGGCGTGTTGGCCGAAACGCTGGAAACCCTGCTGGACAAAACCGATCGCTCCCGATCGCTCTTCACCAGTGCTCAAAAGCAACTGATGAAAGAAGCCGTTAGACGGCGCTGCGGACACCCGGAGATTTTCGATGCCATAGCCTCCGGCGACGAAGAAAAAGCGGCCTCCTTCATGGAAATACATTTGAACGAGGCCCAAGAGTATGTTTTGAAAGCCATTTCCGCCAGCGCCGGCCGGAATTTTTTTATCTGACCGCAGGGCCGTTCGCCGTGAAGACAAGCGTTTGATCAGAAAGTCTCGGGGGCTGGCGAATCCGTACACTCCCGAGTATAATCAAGACGGCATAGTAAACAAATAAATTATCTCGAAGGAGTTGTACAGGTAATGGAAAAAATGAAAAAAATGAAAAAGCCGATCGTTTTTTGCGTTGTCGTCATTGTGACGTTTGTGTTTACGGGAATGGCCTTCGCGGCCGAAGCGATCAAGGTCGGGCATACTGTGTCCCTGACGGGCGGGGCTTCCATGTGGGGCCAGTCTGAGGCGAACGCGGTGGATATGCTGGTGGAAAAACTCAACGCGGAGGGGGGCATCTTGGGCAGACCTATCGCGATTGTTCGCTACGATAACCGCAACGACGCCATCGAATCCGTCAACGTCGCCCGCCGGCTGGCTGGGGATAAGGTCATTGCCGTGATCGGCCCCGCTCAGAGCGGGAACTCCATCGCCACCGCCCCAATTTTGGAGCGCGCGGAAATCCCGATGATCGTCACCACCGCCACCAACCCCTACGTGACCCTGGATCAAAAGACGGAAAAAGTGCGTCCCTATGCTTTTCGCCCTTGCTTCATCGACCCGTTTCAAGGAACGGTGGCGGCGCGCTTCGCTGTGGACCGGCTGAACGCGAAAAAGGCGGCGATACTTTACGACGTGGGATCGGATTACGGCCAATGGCTTTCAAAATATTTCGAAGACGCTTTTGCCGCCCGGGGCGGGGAGGTCGTAGCCAAGGAAGCCTTCCGTTCCGAGGAGTTGGATTACCGCGCGCAGCTTGGTAAGATCAAAGAGCTGGCTCCTGATGTGTTCTTCATTCCCACCAGCCAGAAAGAGGCCGCTTTGGCCGCCAGGCAGGCAAGAGATCTGGGAATAACGGCCGTTTTGTTGGGAACCGACAACTGGGGCAGCCCCGACTTGATCGACCTGGGCGGCGACGCGGTGGACGGCGCGTATTTTGTGAACTTGGCCGACTTGGACGACCCGGACATTCAAAGTTTTGTCGCGGAGTACCGGGAGAGGTTCAAAGGGGACCCCGTTCTGCCGAACCCGATTATGGCCCAAGACGCTTTGATCATGATCGCCGAAGCCGCGAAAGCTGCCGGATCGTTTGACGGGCCGAAGCTGGCCGAGGCTTTGGCGAATTTGAAGGACGTCCGGGTGACAAGCGGCGTTCTGACGGTGGACCCGGCCGACCACAACCCTCTGAACAAACCCGCCGTCATTCAAAAAGTGGACGTGACCAAAAAATCGTTCGTGTTCGTGGAAAAATATCAGGGAGAATAAGCGGCGTTCATTATGTCAAGGAGGTGACACGTGTTTTTGCAGACCCTCGTCACCGGTCTCTCGATCGGTGGCATTTACTCGTTGATGGCTGTTGGGTATTCCCTGATTTTCAGCATTTTGTCTTTCAGCAATTTCGCTCATGGCGCGGTGATCATGCTGGGGGCCTATATCGGCCTTGCGCTGGCGACGCAGTTGCACTGGGGGCTGGGTCTCGTCGTATCGGGCAGCGTCCTGGGCGCGGGGGTGCTTTCGGTTTTCAACGAGCGCGTGGCGTATTCCGTGCTGCGCCGCCGGAGAGCGCCGTCCCTTTTCCTGATGATCAGCGCCATGGGGTGCTCCGTGTTTTTGGAAAATATGGTGTATGCCACCATCGGGTCGCGTTTTTACGCGTTTCCGGAGTTTTTTAAAAGAGAGGTCGTCAGCGTGTGGGGAAGTTCGCTCTCCTTGCTGGACGTGTTTGCCTTTACGGTGTCCATCGGGGCGATCTTTGCCCTGCACCTCTTCGTCACGAGGACGAAAACGGGCATCGCGATTCGCGCCGGCGTCAACGACATGACGATGTGCTCCCTGATGGGAGTGAACACGGACCGTCTGATCTCCATCGTCTTCTTTCTGGCCGGGGCTTTCGCCGGAGTCGCGGGAGTTTTTTTGGGGATCAAATATTTGGTCTACCCCACAATGGGTTGGGTTACCAACAAAGCGTACATCGCCGCGGTGATCGGCGGGCTCGGCAGTTTGCCCGGAGCGCTAGTAGGAGGGCTGATTCTGGGAGTTCTGGAGACTTTGGTCTCCACGTACCTTTCCAGTGTGCTGCGCGATGTCTTCAGCTTCACGATGCTGATCGCGCTTTTGATCTGGCTGCCAAACGGCCTGATGGGGCGCGATACGGAGGAAAAAATCTAGCTTATGGACTATGAACTCAACGTCGTAATGCTGGCGTGCATCAACATGATCGCCGTGCTGGGACTCGCGGTGTTTACCGGTTTTACCGGGTTGTTTTCCTTGGGGCACGCGGCCTTCGTCGGGATCGGGGCCTACACCTCGGGAGTGCTGACCTATCACTGGAACGCTCCTTTCTTTTTCGCGTTGCCGGCTGGAGTGGCTGCCGCGGGGCTGTCGAGCTTGGTCATCGGGATACCGACGCTTCGGGCCAAGCTGCGCAGCGATTATTTCGCCATCGCGATCCTCGGGTTCGGAGAGGCGCTGCGGGTGTGCCTCGAAAATCTTTCCATCACAAACGGAGCGCGAGGCTTGTCGGTGGACGAGCTCAGCGGCCCGGCGTGGATACTGGGGACCTTGGCCGTCTGCCTTTTCGCGACGCGCAACTTTTTGAAGTCGCGTTTTGGAGCGCTTTTCGTCGCGATACGCGAGGACCCCACCGCGGCGGAAATGGCGGGGATCGATCTTTTCAAGATGCGCCTGCTCTCGCTGGTTGTCAGCGCCGGCCTGTGCGGAGCTTCGGGAGCGCTTTTGGCGCATCGGCTGGCGTTCATCCAACCCGCCATGTTCACTCTCACGCAGTCCACACAGCTTCTGGCCTCGGTCATCGCGGGCGGCATGGGGAGCATCTCGGGCCCCATCATCGTCTCGTTCGTGTTCACGGCGCTGCCGGAGATGCTGAGGTCGCTGGACATGTGGCGGCTCCCGGCGTATGGCCTCTTGCTGGTTCTGATCATGATCTACCGCCCCCAGGGGCTCCTGGGTTATCGTGAGCTTTCCGGCTTGTTCCGGAGACAGGCGCGATGACGACTCCGATGGAACCGCCAAGTAAGCCTTCCTTGCCGCCTCTGCTGGAAGTGCGCGGTCTTTCCCGCTCGTTCGGAGGGATCCATGCCGTTGAAGAGCTTTCCTTCGATGTGGCGCAAGACGGCATCATGGGCTTGATTGGTCCCAACGGAGCGGGAAAGACGACGGTGTTCAACTTGATTACGGGCGCCTATCGGCCCACGGCCGGGACGATTTGCCTGAGGGGAATCGACCTGACGAAGAAACGCCCTCACGAGATCGTGCGGGCCGGAGTATCGCGTACGTTTCAGAATATCCGCCTTTTCAATCGAATGACTTGCCTCGAAAACGTCATGGTGCCGCTCCTCGCACGAGGGAAATCCATGCTTGGAACGTTTTTTCGCACTCCTTTCGCCCGCGGGGAGGAGCAGCGGGCGCGCGAGACGGCCCTTGCCGTCATGAAGGACGTAGGACTTGCGGACGCGGCGCATCGTGTCGCCTCGACGCTTCCTTACGGCCTGCAGCGCAAACTGGAGATCGCCCGCGCGCTGGCCTGCGGGTTTTCGGGTCAGGGGCCTTCAGTTCAGGGGCCTTCAGTTCAGAGGCCTTCGGCCCAGGGGCCGCGCCTTCTGTTGCTGGACGAGCCCGCGGCGGGGATGAACGACGCGGAGACGCGGGAACTGGGAGAAGTCATCCTGAAAGTTCAAAAGGACTTCGGAGTGACGATGATGTTGATCGAGCACCATATCGAGCTGGTGATGGACATTTGCACCCACGTTGCGGTAATGGACCGGGGAACGCTTCTGGCGGAGGGCTCGCCTCGGGATGTTCGCGGCGACGAGCGCGTCATCGCCGCCTATCTGGGCCGCCCGCGGGCAAGAAGAGAACTTGAGAGGACTTGAAGGAAAGAGTGCGCATGACCGCTGAAAAAAAACCGACGGAAGAATCGAAAAAATATCTGGAAGTTCGAGGGCTGCATGTTCACTACGGCAACATCCATGCCCTGCACGGAGTGGACCTCGTCGTCGGCAGGGGCGAGATCGTCTGCGTCGTGGGCGTGAACGGTGCGGGAAAGTCCACTTTGATGTGGGCCATCACCGGAGTGCTGCCGGTAACGGACGGCGCCGTCCTGCTGAACGGCACTCCTTTCGTCCACGCTACGCGTCTTCATGCCGCGCGGCCTCATGAGATCGTGAACCTGGGAATTTCCCTGGTCCCCGAGCGGCGGCGGCTTTTTACCGCGCTCACCGTCAAAGAAAACTTGATCATGGGTTCCATACGGCGCACGGACCGCGAGGGAGTCGCCGCGGATCTGGAGCGGTGCTTTTCGTTGTATCCTGTGCTGAAAGAACGCCTCGCCCAGCGGGCCGGGACTCTTTCGGGGGGAGAGCAGCAGATGCTCGCCATCTCCCGCGCGCTGATGAGCCGCCCGTCCATTCTGCTTCTGGACGAGCCGTCCTTGGGCCTGGCGCCGCTGGCGACGGAGTCGCTTTTCGACACGATCCTGAAGATCCGGGAGGAGGGCGTGACGGTGCTGCTGGTGGAGCAGAACGCTTTTCAGGCGCTGGATATCAGCGACCGGGGTTACGTCCTCCAGGCAGGGCAAATAATAGAAAGCGCGTCCAGCGCAGAGCTCATCGAAAACCCCATGATCCAAAAAGCCTACTTGGGGATCTTCTAGAAGACGCGGCCAGCCGGTAATCAACTCTCATGCCGGCCAGTTGGCTCAACACAGGACGAGCCAACGCCTTCATTCGCCTCAGAATGTCCCGGTCGATCTGCTCCCCAACATGAGCCCGATCGTTGCGTTAGCGGCGAAAGACACCACCCATACCGGAAACGCCGGAAAGTATCCTGCTACATTCAGCGCTCCCGTCGCCGCCATTGAACCCAAGAGCGCCGGGTTGAGATCCGCAAAAACCGAAAGAGAAAATAACTGGCGGTACCTGCCATGAACATGGCGCAAAAAGCGACGGCCTGTCCTTCAGGAGATTCCAACATTTCCACACCCCTATTTCCTCTTTTTTCCGGGTATATGCTTGACTGCGGTAAGAGTACACTTTTTGATGCAATTGCTTCAAATCAGCCCAACGAAAGTTACTATCTTGCCGT
>JAISWV010000102.1 GCA_031270755.1 Synergistaceae bacterium | reverse complement strand
AAGTCCCGACTTTCTCGTAGGCCGCCTCCAGTTCTCCGTCGCTGTCGCCCTCGATCTGGATCAACAGGTAGGCCTCCGTTCTGTCTTGATAAGGCAGTGGCGTCCCCACGTAATCCGTCGTGACCTTGGCCGAAAATCGATCGAAAAACTCGCAGGAGATCATCTTCGTTCCCGATTTCACCACCTCGGCGACGGTGAGAACCAGGGAGTCCAGATCGGGATAGGCTGCCAGCAGGTTGACGGTTTTGCCCGGCAAGGGCTCCAGGTTCACGATGACCTTCGTCACGATCCCGAGCGTCCCTTCCGAGCCTATCATGAGCTGCAGCAGGCTGTAACCCCAGGTGTCCTTGCGGAATTTTCCGCCCAGCTCGATCACCGTCCCGGAGGGAAGAACCACCTCCAGGCCCAGGACGTGACGCCTCGTGCTGCCGTAACGGACAACTTTCCCGCCGCCCGCGTTGGTGCCCACATTGCCTCCGATGTAGCTGGTCTCCGTGCTCATGGGGTAACCGGCGTAGAGAAATCCCTTTTCCGCGGCGGTCTTGCAGAGGTCGTTGGTGACGACGCCCGGCTCGACAACCGCCACCCGGTTCACGGGGTCGATCTCGAGGATGCGGTTCATCTTCTCGATGGAGAGAACGATTCCTCCGTGAATGGGGATCGCCGCTCCCGCGATGCCACTTCCCGCAGCCCGCGGAGTGACGGGAATGCGATATTTTCCGGCGATGCGCATAACGGCGCTGACCTGTTCCGTGCTCTCCGGCCGGACGACCGCCTCCGGGTCGTGGGCGAAGATCTTTCCGGTCATGTCGTAAGAGTAGTTTTCGAGGGCATCCCGGTCTTCGAAAATGACGTTTCTTTCCCCCATCGCCGCCCTCAACTCGGCGACGATTTCGGGCGTAACCTTGCCGTACGCGCTCATCGCGGATCACCCTTTCGATCTATTTTCTTCAGGTCCTCGATCAGCCTTGGCAGAACTTCCAGGGTACTGCCGACCACACCGAAGTTCGCGACTCCGAAAATAGGGGCTTCCGCGTCGGTGTTGACGGCGACGACGATCTCCGAGCCCCCCATTCCCGCCAAATGCTGCACCGCTCCCGATATGCCGCACGCGATGTACAGCCGAGGCGTGACCGATTTCCCGCTGAGCCCGACCTGTGAAGAATGGGGTGCCCACCCCAAATCGACGGCGGTCCGCGACGCCCCCACGGACCCTCCTAAAAGCCGCGCCAGTTCGTCGAGAAGAGCGAAATTTTTGGCTCCCTTCATTCCCTTTCCCCCGGCGACGATAATCTCCGCGTCCTGGATGGGCAGCCCCACGCGGGATTCAGGGTCGAACCCGAGAAAGGTCAGAGCCGACACGAGGGCGGATTTTTTCGGGGCATACCGGACGACCTCGCCTTTGCGCGAACGCGAAAGATCGGGAGGCAGAGGTTTTTTCGACTTTGGGCGTACCGTGCACATCTGAGGGCGGCGCTCGGGCGTCATGATATCCGCCATGACGTTGCCTCCGATGGCGGGGCGCGTCTGAAGCAGAAGGCCGTCTTTGACGGAGAGCCCCGTGCAGTCGGCCGTCAAACCGCACCCCAGCTTGGCGTAAAGCAGGGACATGGTGCTTCTGCCCCGTGTCGTCGCCGAGGCGATGAACACCTGGGGTTCGAACTCCTGGGTCATGTCCGCCAGAGTCTTTGCGCAAACGTCGGCAAGGCCGTTTTTCAACCCCGGGTCGTCCGCGAGATAGACTTTGTCCGCTCCGTGCTGGAAGAGGGGCGCGGCGTCTGGCAGATTTTCGCCCAGAACCACGCTGGCCAGAGGAACGCCCAGCGCGTCCGCCACGCTCCTCCCCCACGCCAGCAGCTCGTAAGAGACGGTGTGAAGCTTGCCGTCCCGGAGTTCCGCAAGTGTCCAAACCTCGTTTTTGCCGCCCGCCATCACAGATTCGCCTCCTTTGTGCCGCCTGAAGAGAACGCCGGCATTCCGGTCATTCCCGCATCCGCCAAAAATCTTTCGAGCTCGGTCATGGCGCCGTCGAAGTCTCCGGCGACGGACACTTTGCGCCCTTTACGCGTCACTTGGGGATAGCCGACTTTGACGACCTTCGTCGGGGAACCCGCCAGTCCCACCCGCTCCCGGGGCAGTCCCAGGTCTTCGAATGTGAGAACGCGGATCGCCGCCTTTTTGGCCTTCAACTTGCCTCCCAAAGTACACAGGCGCGGTACGTTGATTTCTTTGACCACGACGGCCAAGGCGGGAATGGGGGCCGAAAGGCGTTCGTGCCCGCCCTCCACGGCACGCTGGACGAGAGCGCGGTCGCCTTGAATCTCCAGTTTGCTGACGTAGGTCAGGACCGGGATCCCAAGGAACGACCCCACAGCCGGGCCCACCTGCCCCGTTTCTCCGTCCGTGGCGCGTTCTCCCGCTAAAACCAAGTCGAAGCCCCCCAGTTTGCGCAGGGTCTCGGCCAGGACGTTCGCGGTCGCCAACGTGTCGGAACCGGCAAAGGTCCGATCCGTCACCACAACCCCTTCGTCGCACCCCATGGCGATGGCATAACGCGCGGCCTTCTCGGCGGAGGGCGGCCCCATAGTTACAGCGGTGGCGTGGGCAGAGACTTTTTCTTTAATTCGCACGGCTTCTTCGATGGCGTGCAGATCCAGTGGGTTGACCTCGACCTCCAGCCCCTCGCGTATCATGACTCCCGTCTCCGGGTCGATCTTGACGTTTTCCGTCGCGGGGACCTGTTTGATCAACACGGCAATTCTCAAGGATTTCTCCAAAAATGACACCTCCGATTGATGAATGCTCTAACTTCAAGAAAAACGTAACGCTACGCCTCCGGCGCGGGCTCGGTCACGGGGGTTTCCGAACGTTTTCCCCGAAGCGCCGCCACCAAGACGATGGGAATGATCACCAGGGGCGTGGACAAGATTCCCACCCAAGTGTAGCCTTTGCT
>JAISWV010000095.1 GCA_031270755.1 Synergistaceae bacterium | reverse complement strand
GGCGGCGCTCCTTTACTTCCTCTGGTGGGCCCCGGCGAACCTCGACGGCTACAAACTGCGCATCATCAACCTCATCGCCATCAACGCCATACTGGGACTCTCCCTCAACCTCATTTACGGCATGACGGGCATGTTCTCCCTGGGACACGCGGGCTTTATGGCAATAGGAGCCTACGTCTCGGCTTTGCTGATCCTGACTCCCGAGCAGAAGGTCACCATGTGGATTCTGGACCCCATTGCCCCGTGGCTTTTGAACCTCCACACGCCCTTCATCGTGTCTTTGGTCTTGGCGGGACTGGCCGCGTCTTTTCTAGGGTGGCTCATAGCCCTGCCGGTGCTGCGCCTGGGCGGCGACTACTTGGGAATCGCGACCTTGGGATTCGCGGAGATTATCCGCATCCTGATCATCAACCTGACGCCCATCACCAACGGCTCTCTAGGTTTGAAGGGCATCCCCGCACACACTGACCTGTGGATGAGCTACGGGTGTTTCATCGTGGTGCTGTTCTTCATGACGCGACTGATGAAAAGCAATTTCGGCAACGTCCTGCGAGCCGTCCGCGACGACGAGATCGCAGCAAAAACCATGGGGATCGACACTTTTCAAACCCGGGTACTGGCCTTCACCATCGGGTGTTTCGGCGGCGGAGTCGGCGGGGCGCTGATGGGAAACCTCATCACCACCATCGACCCAAAGATGTTCATGATCACGCAGACCTACAGTCTCTTGATGGTGGTGGTGGTGGGCGGCCTGGGGTCTATCACGGGCAGCGTCATCGGCTCGATCTTGGTCACGACCATGCTGGAATGGCTCCGCTTCGTCGAAAACCCCCTCACAATAGGGTCTTTTCACGTTCCCGGCATTCCGGGAATGCGAATGGTCATTTTTTCCGTGCTTCTGATCGTGATCATCATCTTCCGGCGCGAGGGAATCATGGGAACGCGGGAGTTCTCCTGGGACTGGTTCTTCCCGGCCAAGACGGCCAAGACCTCCGGGGCCGCGGCCTCTGAAACGAAAGGAGGGGAGGGCCAATGACGGGCTTTGAACAAAGCGCCTCCCCGAAGACCGTCCTCGAAATCAAAGACGTCACCCTGCGATTCGGCGGCCTGGTGGCGGTGGGTGACCTTTCGATAAACGTCCCCGAGGGCAGCATCACGGGACTCATCGGCCCCAACGGAGCCGGCAAAACCACGGTGTTCAACGTCGTCACCGGCTTTTACAAGCCGACGAAGGGTTCCGTGGACTTCATGGGAAAACGCCTGACCGGCCTTCCTCCCCACAAAGTCTGCGAGGCCGGGTTGTCACGCACCTTTCAGAACATCCGCCTCTTCCACAACGAGACGGTGCTGGAAAACGTCATGATCGGAAGCTACGTCCGCCAAAAGGGAAAGTGGTGGCAAAACCTGCTTCCCTTTGTCTTCCCGGCGGCCGCCCGAGAAGAGAAGGAGATCCGCGCCGCTTCCATGGAGCTTCTGTCGCATTTGGGACTGGCCGAACAAGCCGGCGCGGTCTCGTCGTCTTTGCCCTACGGCGCTCAGAGACGCCTTGAAATCGCGCGTGCCCTTGCGACGCGCCCAAAATTTCTCCTGCTGGACGAACCCGCGGCCGGTATGAACCCCCAGGAGTCTATGGAGCTGTTGAACTTCATTCGTAAGCTGCGGGACGATTTCAACCTGACCATCCTTCTGATCGAGCACGACATGAAGGTTGTGATGGGCGTTTGCGAGTACATCTGGGTGCTGGACCGCGGGATGTTGATCGCCGAGGGCTCGCCTGAGAATATCCGGACGAATCCCCAGGTCATAGAGGCTTATTTGGGCAAGGACGCCCCTGTGGGCAATGCCCCTTCAGGCGAATGAGGAAGGAAGTCGGGACATGCTGGACATTCAGAACCTGAATATTTGGTACAGGGGTATTCACGCGGTGAAGGGCATCGATGTTTCCATTCAGAGGGGGGAGATCGTCACTTTGATCGGCGCCAACGGAGCGGGCAAGAGCAGCACGATCCGCGCCATCGCCGGCCTGGTTCGGGGATTCAAAGGGTATATCGGCTACACGCCCTATCAGGGAAAACCCCTCCGGCTGAACGGACGCCAGCCGGAGGAGATGGTCAAGATGGGCATCGCCCTGAGCCCGGAGGGGCGCAGAATCTTGCCGCAGCTCACCACGGAAGAAAACCTGCGTTTGGGGGCCTACACCCGTGACGATAAAGCGGAGATCGCGCACGATATTAACTACGTCTACGACCTTTTCCCGCGCTTGAAAGAGCGCCGCTTGCAGAAGGGAGGGACTCTGTCGGGGGGAGAGCAGCAGATGCTGGCGGTAGGACGGGCTCTCATGAGCCGCCCCGATCTTCTCATGCTGGACGAGCCCTCTTTGGGACTGGCTCCGATGCTGGTCAGCGAGGTATTCGACATTATCCGCGAGATCAACCGCCAGGGAAAGACGATCCTCCTGGTGGAGCAAAACGCTTTCGCCGCCCTGAAAATCGCCAACAAGGCCTATGTCTTGGAGGTGGGCGCGGTGACTATCCAGGGGACGGGCGAAGAACTGCTCCAGGACCCGCGGGTGAAAGAAGCATATTTGGGCGGCTGAAGCCGCCCTTTTTCATAAATCACCGAAAAATCCCGGACGGCGGACATCGATTTTTGATAGAATTTCGCGATGCGGTCCGCGACACATGTGACGAATGTCTC
>JAISWV010000085.1 GCA_031270755.1 Synergistaceae bacterium | reverse complement strand
CCAATGAGATACTGCGTCATGTTCTCACCTTTCTGCAAAAAGAATTCGTTGGGGCGTTTGAATTCCCCACCCGTTTTCATTCGACGGCAGCACGGCCGTAATAATACCGGCAGCCTGTGATGGCGATGAAGGATTTGTTCATACCATTCGCTCTTCTTTATTTACTTCCGTTATTTTACTTAATATATATTAAGTATTTCAAGCTTCACGCGCAAAAATAAGTGCTTTATATTTCTTCATTATTTAACTCTAAAAGTATATATAAATTGAGCATTTATATGTATTAATAGAAATGCGCTGCGCTAAACTTAGTTATTACGAAGCTTATAAATAGCAATATTTGGTAATTTACTTTTATATCAATGTTTAGTTGATTTAGGAAAGGAGCATAATCATGAAATCTTATTTACCGGGGATATGGGCCTGGAAAAAGGTGAAAGAGGTGAAAGGGGTGAAAGGGGTGAAAGCGGGGAAGAAACCACGCGCCCGTAAGGGTTTCACTATCGTCGAATGTGTTCTTTCGATGCTGATTTTGGGGGTATCGATTTGGGCGGTTCTTTATTCCGCAATAGGGGCTTCCAATTTGGGAGCTTTCAGTCGAGACGAGCTGAAAGCCCATTCCGTTGCAGCCGGGTTGTTCGAGACCTTGGAAGCCATGCCGCCGGCCAGCTTTAACGCCGATTTCGACGAGGCTGTTCGAGAGGCCATTGCCGCCATGGGAGGCAGCGGAAACTCCCTCCGGGGATACAGGGTTGACGTCGGCAATATCGCCTCCGGCAACGGAGTGCGTCTCGTCCAATTGACCCTCTCCACGCCGTCGGGCTCGAAAAAAGCCCCTTTCGTCGTGCGGAAGCCCGTCAACAATTTCTCTGAAAAAACGGTTGACGACGTCATCGACGGTTGATGAAGCTTAAAAAAGCAATGAAAGAAAGGGGGCATTGAAAAAAAGTGAATGCGAAACGCGGATTTTCCCTTACGGAAATTTTGATTGCGTCGCTCGTCATGGCCATCGTGGGGGTCGCCATTCTGGGTGCTCTTTGGATGCTGGGCGGGCTCTTCGTTCAGACGGAAGAATATGCCGTCGCGCAGCAGGAAATGGAAACCGCTTTTCAGACCGTCGGAACCCAAATCGGTAACGCGGGCTTGGGGATGCCCAACAACAAAGAAGGGCGCGGGTCTTTTTCGGAGTCTTTTTATTCCGCCTCCACCCCGCCCGTCATGGCGCTGATGGGAACCGAAAGCGAGGACTGGGGAGGCCCCGTGACCCTGGCGGCGGTCCCGGACTTGAAGCCGGAGTCCTTTGTTACCGCGAAAACGGCTTTGCCCAACGGCCAAAATGTTTATGCCGGTTCCGTGTTGTATTACGCCTGGTCTCTCCCCACGGGGGTCCGCGTCAGGGCTCTCGAGTTTCCGGGAAAGGAAATTGCGCAAGGAGGCGAGGTGAAGCTGCAGTTTGCCGACGGAGACGTGGAAATTTTGGAGTCGTTCCAGTATGACGGGCGGCCCGTGGGGATTTCCGAAAAAAACAGCCCCGCGGCGTCGAAGGCGTCCCCGCGCCGTTGGATTGCGTTTCCCACCGCGCGCGTGCCTTTTTGGCTCAGTGGCTGGGACAACGGCGGCGCCTCGAGGGCCGGAGGAAGCGACGGTCAAATCAACGGCGCGATCGCAATCATGGCCCCCGAAAGCCGAATGAGTTTCAGCAGGAACCTGTTCCCCTACGAAGAAGTGCACCTCCTGCAGTGCTGCCGTCTTTATCTCGAGGACGGGGACCTGATCCAGGAGTTTTTCGACACCGGCCTTCAGCCCGGGGACCGCGTCAGCAAGGTCATTGCCAGGGGAATTGCGGGGCTCTTTTTTACGTTCGATCCTGAAAAACGCCTGGTGACGATGTACGCCGCCGCCCGGGGGAACAGGGTTTCCGGCGGCTCGGCTTCGCTCCCGGATTGGCCCGAGTTCGCCCCTCCCATATCTGCCGCGGATCGAAAATACCCCATCGTGACCGGAGTTATGAGATGGCGCGTCAGAAATTGAAAATAAGAGATAGAAAGGGCAAAAAATTGAGAGAAAAAAAATCGAGAAGCTTTTTCCCGCGGCGCCGTGGCATGGCTTTGCCAATGGCATTGATTTTTGTGTTATTCGGAAGCATTTTGATCGCCGGGAGCTTCAATTTCGCGGTGTCCTCCAAAAAACTCGCGACGGCGAGGGGCAGCCGCTATTCGGACCAGGTGCTGGCCTTCGGCTATATCGAAAAAACCAAGGGGGCCATTCTTCACAAGATGCTGAGCGACAAGAAGGCCCTGCATCCTTCCTTGGGGGCGGATTGGGAGGACGGCCCGCCTCTGGGCGCGGTGGATGACCTGTTGATCAGGGAACCCGGCCTTTACGAGGACGTGACCGAGGGGAACCGAAAGGTTCTTCTGGAGGTTTTCGACCTCACCTACGAGACGGATCAACTGGAGAGCACGATCATGGACAATTCGTCGGAACTCCAAAGGCTTCCTCCCATGTTGAAACTCACCTCCAGTCAGTTGGGCGTGGGCAGTTCCATGGAAAACGCGACCAAGACCCCCGGTGTGCCCAACGAAGACAACCCGAAGAAGGACGAGCCGGCAAAAGTCGATTTGGATTGTTTCGGCGCTTACCTGATACGGGTACAACTTTTCAGGTTGCCGTACTCGGCGGGAGACAAACCCATTCGCGTGACGGAAGAGGCCTTTTTCCAAGTCATCGACCCCAGCGGCGCCTCCTGAGCTCGAGTATCTTTTACGAAAAGGAAAATATATAGTGAAAAAGTATATCGTTTTATGGGCTTTTTGTTGGATTTGGGCCTTCCCGGCGGAGGCCGATTCGTTTCGGGCCATACCCAAAACGGCCTATCCCATGGAAGACGCTTTGTCGGTGGGGGTACGCCCCAACGTGCTCTTTTTGTTGGACACGGGGTCGTCCATGATCTTCACCCCCGTCGGCATCCTGCCCAACGAAAGCGACGGCAGAACGCCGGAACTGCGGCGTCAGTTGATCGACAAAGGCTCCACCTACGGCTCCGGGGCCCGTCCCTACAGCAAATTCAGGGTGGAGTCGGGCGAAGCCGCCGCCCAGAGATACGGCCGCGACCTCGTCCGGGAAAACAACATCATCGGCGGCATCGATTGTTATTACTCTCCTTACGCGGACAAGCCCTACTTCCTGACCTTCAAAAGGGAAGGGTGGGCCAATTGGAACGGTAGAGGAAACCCGCCCAACGACATGCCCCCGGAGCTCCGCACGTATCTCCCCGGCTGGGCGAACGCGGGAAAGCCCGTCCCCGCCAGGTACACCGATTATCTGGTGCCCAACGACAGCCGCATGTACCAGATGAAGCTGGCTTTGTGGCGCCTCCTGGGGAGAAACAACGCCGAGGCCTTCGCCGGAATGCGGGTGGGAATGGCCATGAGCTACAAAGAAGACAATTACCCTCATCTCGACCTCACCGCCGATTTTTACTTCAACCCCGAAAGGGGAGCCTGGCCCGTCAGAGGACCTGCCTGGACGGGAGCGCAGACGAGGCCGGCGAACGGCAACACCGCGTTTACCGGCGTCAACCTGAGTTATTACAGCGAGCCGAGGTCCTCTGGAGCCTGGGCGCAGGTCAACCGTGCCCGCATGGTGGTGCCCTTCGACTACATTTACACGGAGCGCGCCACGGCCAACGGCGCGGTCGTGTACGCTCCCACGGACAATCTGGCGCGTTTTCTCCAGTACATCGACGGCATCGAAGACGGGAACGGAGACTATTTCGTGAACCACGAGCTTTTCGCGGACGGTAAAACCCCTCTGGCAACTTCTATTTTTTCCCGCCACATTCTTTCGGGGCGGACAGATTCCAAGGGTTTTTCCTCCATCCTGTTCGCGGCGGACCTGAGCTACAACTACACGGCGGCCAGGATCAGGTTGGGGCCGGGGCGCTTGTGGCACAAAATTTACCTCGACATGCCCCATTTCAAAGTCCTGAGAAGCCCGACATCCACTTACAACTTTCGGGCAGGAACGGCGTTGGGAAGTGTCATGGATTTTTTCTCTCCTCCCGAGAGATTCTCCATGATCGTCGCGGACAGCAGGGAGGGGCTCAACACTATGGGTTATTTCCCCGTGGTGGGGTCCTGTCAGCCCAATTGGCTGATCGTGTTTACGGCGGCGGATGACAGCGACGACGGCTACACGGCGGCGGAAGCCGCCGCAAAGCTGTTCGAGACCTCCAAGCAAGGAATGCGCGGGCGCTATTGGAACGGGAGCGGATGGCAGGAACGGACTTTCGTCATGGACTCCGGCATCCGAACCTTGGTCGTCGCCATGATCGACCCCAACGCGAACGACAAGCACATCGCCAAGGCAAAGCAATCCTTGAACGCCCTGGCGCGCGCCGGGAATCCAATCATGGTCCGGGATGCGTCGGGAAGAGAAACGTACGTGCCCAACCCCAACGCGGAGGCCTATTTCGCCACCGACGTGGCGGGAATGGTCACCAGCTTGAGATCTATCTTGACTCAGCTCACGTCGAGGCCCTTCGCGTCCGGTTCACCCGTGGTTTTGCCGGTTCAGGCGGATAGAAACCAGAAAGTCCTTTTTTCCTCGTCCTACAGAATCAACGCCATGGATCAATGGGATTCCTGGTTCAAAAAATCGGTGATCTCCGGGGACGTGGAGGGTACGGAAGCGTGGGAGTTCAACGCCCAAAAACTGGTTCCCCGCGCCAAGTCCCGCAAAGTTTACACCTTTTCCCATGCCAGCGGAGACTCCGGAACGGATGTCCGTCTCCTGGGCTCCATGTCCGGCAAAACCGTGAAAGATTTGACCGGCGTCCCGGAGGACAAAGCACTGGATTTCGTGAATTGGCTTCATGAGTACAACCGAACCCAAATTTTGGGGGACATGGAAAATTCCAATCCCCAGATCGTGGGGATGCCCGAGGCCGAAGCCCTTTCGAACGACGTGAATATCGCCGGGCGCGGGCACGTCGTCTATCTCCAGACGAACCGGGGGGTGCTGCACGCGGTGGATTACGAAGACGGCAATGAACTGTGGTCCTTCATCCCCCCGAACATCTTCCAGTCCCGTCTCAAGGCCCTGAAATTCAACCCGGAGGGAAACTGGTACGCGGGAGACGGAGTGAACAGCCTGAAATCCCTTCCTCACCAACTCTTGGACGGTCCTCTCACCGCCCGGGACGTATCGGTCAACTTCAACGCCTCGGACTGCAGAACGATCCTCATCGGGAACCTGGGTTGGGGAGGCAACGGCCTTTATGCCATGGACGCGACGAACCCCTCTGGAACGCCTCAATTTTTATGGGCAGTGGACAACGACCGCCACGACGGCGGCCCCTCGAAAAAAGTGGCGGCTTGGGGAAAAGTCGCGGCGTCCTCGAAGGCCGGATACGAAAAGCTCGGCTTGACTATCGCCCCGGCCGCTTTCTTGTGGACCGACGTCAGCGCCGCGGACAAGACCGACATTGTCTTTTTGCCCGGCGGACTGGGGTACGGCCTGGGGCAGGGCGATCATGGAAAGGCTTTTTACGCGATTTCGCCTGTCGACGGAGCGATTTTGAGAGTGTTCGAAGAAGGCGGCGGGTTCAAGGGGCCGTCCGGGTCCGAGCTGGGTATGGGAATTGCCCCCGTGAGCATCCTCGAGGACGACAAACAGCGGAACACGGGCCTAGTCACGGCGGACAGCCAAGGAAACGTTTTGTACTGCGACACGACGCCGAACCTGGACAGTTGGGAGCTGAAGAGCGTTTTCCAGTTGAAGGGCGGCGACGGCAAACCCGTTTCGATTCCGAAGGCTCTCTCGGTCGGAGTGGCCGCGAACAACCTGTGGGTCTACGGAGGCTCTTCCGAGCTGCAGGCCCCGGGCAAGGACGCCAATGGGAACCAGAGAGGGCTTTTCAACGCGCAAAACTATATTTTCGGGTTCAACTTGACGAAGACCTCCGGCGACACGGCGCTGACTATAGACGACCCCAAGATGAGCGCGTTGAAATACACCAAGGACGATTCGCACTCGCTGCCTCCTTTCGGCAGTTCAGGAAGGGGCGGAGACAATAAACTCGATCCTTCCGCCGTAAAGGGGTGGTATTTGCCGCTGCGGCCCGCTCTCTCGACGAAAAAGATAGAGACATTGCCGGAGTACGTGACCACGCCTCCATTTCTGCGCGGCGGGACTCTTTACGTCTCGACGTTTATTCCCAGAGTGAGGCAGTCCAGCGAAACCGAAGCCTGCCCGGAATCGGGATATTCCAAAATTTACGCGCTGAACCCTCTGACGGGAGCGGGGCGGTGGAAAAATCCCGGCGGCAATGCTCAGGCCGTACTTATCGGAAACATCAAAATAACGGGAATGACCATTCAGGGCGGCAGAATGTTCGTAGCCGTCAAGCCCTTGAGCGCGTCGGCCTTGACAAAGCTGCCCCCG
>JAISWV010000069.1 GCA_031270755.1 Synergistaceae bacterium | reverse complement strand
GCAGCACAGCAAAGAGCAAGCGGCAACACAGACCACTCCCAGCTTATTGGATGTTTCTCCGCAGGAGGTTCCCGAAGAGCAGGAAAAAACCGGGGAAATCAATCCCGCCACTCCCGATTATCGAAAAATACTTGTCGAGAGAGCGAAAGAGCTCAAAAAAGAAGGTAAGACTCTCGTGAAAATAGCCGAGATTTTTAACGAGGAAAATTTGCAAACTGTGAGTGGAAAGGGAAAGTGGTATTCAAGTTCGATTGTCAATCTCCTGAACTCAAAAATGTAGATGGACGAGCTGCGAAAATTTTGGCTGATGCCGACGCCTGTCCGGTGAAAACGACCATGGACGGGGAAGGGTGCCTCGAACTGCTCGCCACTGACGGTATGCTTGTGAAGCGTCCGCTGTTGATCGGCGAGGGAGTTGTGCTTGTCGGGTTCAGGGAAGCGGAGTGGGGAAAAGCCGTGGAAGACAAATAGAAGGATTTAGCCGCGTTTTTGGCGGTGATGTTCCAGAAAGAACTGCGCACGTCAAATCTCTTTTCCGAAAGTAAATCGCAAAACAAGTGCGGAAAGCACACCTGGGCCGAGATGACAGCTCAGGCTTTTTGACGCATTGGAACAGAAGATAGGGTAAAAATGTGCTATAGTAAATTTAAATTTTAGCTACGTGCTGGACAGGAGGTCTTCTTTGTTGTAACGCGAGCGCCTGTACTCGCGGGTGAATGGATTTGCCGGAGAGTGAAACCCCTTTGCGCCAAGCAGCTTGAGTTCTTGGTTTCTTGGCAGATGTTTTAGGTCGCGAGTATAATTCTGCTAAAGGTCTGCATAAAAAATTTTACTGACGTAGATGATTTCGGAAGACTTGTTTCATCGCAACTCACGATCATAGGAGAGGATAATTTCATGAGCTTTAGTGTGGGGCTTTCGGGCATTAGCGTTGTTTTTGCACTAGGCGGGATGGCATATCTGATTTTTAAGCGAATTTCACCTGTCATTGCAGGACCTGTCGCGGCATTGGTCGTTATCTTGCTGAGCAGCCCCGACTCGGCGACAAGCGTTGTCGAGGCCATAACCAAAACCTACATCGGAGGGGTGGCGGGGTTTTTTATTTCTTATTTTCTAATTTTCCTGCTGGGCAATATTTTTGGCAATATATACCAAATCAGCGGCGCAGCGTCTAAAATTGGTCAGGAAATATCCCGCGTCTTCGGAGCCAAGCGCGTCATGTTTTGCATGATTGCGTGCATGTTGTCCTCCGCAGTGCTAAGTTACGGTGGTATCAACAGTTTCGTCATTATTTTCGCGGTATACCCCATCGCTCTCAAGTTGTTCGAGGAAGCGGATATCCCAGACTATATGCTGCCGGGTATCGTGTGCGGCGGGATGTGGACTTTCGCGATGACAGGGCCTTTCACTCCTCAAGTCCCCAATTTCATTTCCATGGAAAATTTGGGAACCACCGCAGCGGCGGGACTTGTTCCCGGCATGATCGGGACTGGCGCCATGGCCGTGTCCATTGTCATATATATGACCTGGGAAGCCAATCGGGCCAAAAAGAGAGGAGAACATTTCGCATTTCCCCAGCATGTGCAGAAAGTGGAAGAAGATTCCCCCAAACCGCTCTTTGTGATTTCGATGATTCCGCTGCTCTTCGTCATTATAATGTTCAACGTGTTCCCTCAAATTACGATCGTAGTGTGGTTGTTGTTCGGCGTCATTTTAGCGGTCATTTTATTCTGGAAATACCTTCCCAAAGGTAAATTGATGGAAACTGTCAATAACGCCGCGGCAAGTGCCGTGACGATCAACATCAACACGGCGGCCATCGTAGGCTTTGGCTCGGTCGCTAAAACGAGCTTGTTTTATGCCTATGCCGTGCAAGTTTTGGAAGCTTCGACCGCCAATCCTTATATAGTGGCCGCTGTAGGCGCCAACGTGTTTGCGGGTATTTTGGGATCTGCTTCGGGAGGCTTGGCCTTGATGTATTCTTCCCTGAAAGATACTTTCCTGGCCTATGGGGCTCAAGGGTACAATTTGGGGTATATCCATCGTTTGATAGCCTTCAGCGCGGGCAGCTTGGACACTACTCCTTGGAACGGATCGATCGTATCGGTTTTTGCCATTACCGGAACCACTCATGTCAAATCGTTCAAATATAATTTCATCACCTGCGGCATCATTCCCTTGCTGGTTACTTTCCTTTTGGTATTGCCCTACTGCATGTACACGGGTTGACCGATAAGCTATATTCACTATGAGGAAGGCAGGAGGAGGTTTTTTATTTGAAAGCCAAGATTATTTCCGCTCGAGAAGCGGCGGCAATGATAGAAGATGGGAGCACGGTGGCCGTTGGAGGTTTTCTGGGATTCGGTTTGGCGGAAGAGGTGCTCAGCGCGCTTGAGCAACGTTATATAGAAGAAAAACATCCCGCGGGGCTCACGGTTACGATGGTGGCCGGCTTGGGCGGCGACGGCCGCGGTCGCGGCATCAACCACTTCGCTCATGAAGGTCTTGTAGCCAAATTCTTCGGCTCCAATATGACGCTGTGCCCGAAAATGAGCGCTTTAGCCGGCAACAACGCCTTTCGCGCTTACATGGCGCCTCAGGGCGTCATGTCGCACATGATGCGCGCTATTGCGGGGGGGAAACCGGGAGTTTTGACCCATGTCGGCTTGAAGACGTTTTGCGATCCCCGGCGTGATGGTTGTAAAATCAACGACGCGGCTAAAAATAGCGATGAAAACGTGGTTGAACTGATCCATATCGGCGGCGAAGAAAAGTTATTCTATCCTGCTTTTCCCATCCGTTACGCCATCATCAAAGGAACCACTGCCGATGAGACGGGCAATATTTCCATGGAACAAGAAGCTGTCCATATCGAGCAATTCGACATGGCCGCTGCTGCTCACAATTGCGGCGGTAAAGTGATCGCGCAGGTCAACCGCATCGTGCAGAGCGGGACATTGCCCGCAAAGAACGTGGAAGTGCCTGGCGCCTTGGTGGATTATATCGTGGTGGGCACACCGGAAAACAGCCGCCAGCAATATGCCGTGGAGGAAGGGTATGTTCCTTCCTGGTCAGGAGAGATCCGTATTCCACTGAATAATTTGGAACGCATGAAGCTGAACTCGCGTAAAGTCATCGCGCGCCGTGTAGCTATGGAAATAAAAGAAGGCGCTTTCGTCAACTTAGGTATCGGTGTGCCTACTGGGGTTTCCAACGTTTTGAATGAAGAAGGACTTTCCGACGCCGTGACGTTCAGTATCGAAAGCGGGGCGACCGGCGGTGTGCCAAGCGGCGGCCTGGCGACGGGAGCGGCTTTCAACCCGGAAGCCCTCATCAAACAAACCGATATTTTCGATTATTATGACGGAGGAGGTATCGATTTGGCCTGCCTTGGCGGCGCGGAATTCGATAAATACGGAAATGTCAATACTTCTAAATTTAATGGTCGGGTGACAGGTCCAGGCGGCTTTATCAATATCACGCAAAATGCAAAAATCGTGTGTTTTGCAGGGACTTTTACAGCGGGCAAGGGAGGAGAATTCAAGATTGCCGACGGCAAATTGACTATCGTGAAAGATTCTCCTTTCATAAAATTCCATGAGAACGTGGGGCATATAACTTTTTCAGGCGAATATTCCGCCGAGCATGGAAAACAGAAAGTATTCTATATAACCGAGCGCGCGGTGTTCATGCTCACCCGGGAAGGAATGGAATTGACTGAAATCGCTCCTGGCGTGGATCTCGAGAACGACGTTCTGAGTAAAATGGAGTTTAAACCCATTGTCAAAGGGCAAGTCTCGTTGATGGACGCGCGTATTTTCCGAGAAGAAAATATGGGACTCGTTTTAAAGAAAACGTGAAGTAACCGCGGAAAGGACGGGGAACTATGGCCAAATTGGTGGAGTGTGTGCCCAATTTCAGCGAAGGACGCCGGACGGAGGTCGTAGACGCAATCGTGAACGCGGCCCGTGCCGTGCCGGGAGTGAAGGTGTTGGATCATTCTTCCGACGCCGACCACAACCGGACGGTGTTGACCTTCGTCGGCGAGCCCCGGTCGGCCAAAAAAGCGGCGTTTGCCTGTTGCGCCAAGGCGGCGGAGCTGATCGACATGGAAAAACACAAGGGAGGACATCCCCGCATCGGCGCCACGGACGTCATTCCCTTCGTGCCCGTGGCCGGGGCCGCTATGGAGGAGTGCGTCGCTCTGGCCCACGAGCTGGGCAGGGAAATCGCGGAGAAGCTCTCCATCCCCGTGTACTTTTACGAGGCCGCGGCCAAGCGGGCAAGTATGAAAGCCCTGCCCGACGTGCGTAAGGGCGAGTACGAGGGGCTGAAGGAGGCCATCAAAACCCCGGAGCGGGCGCCGGACGAGGGCCCCCAGGCGATGCACCCCACAGCGGGCGCGACGGTGGTGGGCGCGCGGCCGTTTTTGGTGGCGTTCAACATCAACCTGAACACCCCTGACGTCGCCGTCGCGAAGAAGATCGCCCAGACCATCCGTGCGGCCAAGGGCGGCTACGTGAACTGCCGCGCCATTGGCCTGCTGTTGGACGACCGGAAGACCGCTCAGGTCTCCATCAACATGACGGACTACACCGCCACCCCCCTCCACCGCGTCTTCGAAACGGTGAAATCCGAGGCCGCGCGCTACGGAGTGAACGTGGCGGGCAGCGAGGTCGTGGGACTGACCCCCATGCAGGCCCTGGTGGATGCCGCCGCCTTCTATCTTCGCATAGAGGACTTCAAACGCGGCCAGATCCTGGAGGCACGTTTGCTCGAAGAGTGAAAGGCGAAAAAGGGGCGGAGTTCCGCAAAAACCAATGCGCTCGGCCCTTTCTGAGGATGAACGTTTTAGCCGCACTTGCCGGTGAAATTTGTCCCCGCACTGACAATCCGATTCGTATGCCCTTATGATGAGGCCTTTTCCGTCGGGGTGTTTTGTTTGCCCTGTCCTTTTTGTTGTATCATAGTTAAAACTAGTTTTGGATTTTAAGCTGCGAAGTTTACATGAGGAGGTCATTTTATGCATCCGGTTTTTTTGCTGCTTTTGCTGCTTTTGCTACGCCGCTGTTTTTTATCGCCGACCCCGGTGACGAAATATTGGAGCCTCGTGGAGTCATGAGCGACGCTTCTCCCAGCCTGTTCACCCTCGATATCTCCGCGCGGTGGTTTTCCCTGCCTCCCTGCATCGCGCTTTTTACCGTTATGGTGACGCTCTTGTTTTCTTCCGAAGCCGCCACTCCGGTGGACGATTCGGTGTGGGGGCTTACGGGGTTGTTCTTCGTCGTTTTGACCGTCCTTTACGGGATCTTCATCCGCAGGGATTTTATAAAAGGCCTCTTTCCCGTCCAGCTCATCGCACAAGGCCTTCTCTTGTGCCCGCTTTCTCTGCGTTTGGGAGCGCGGATGTTCCAGTGGGTTGGAGTGACTATGGCAGTCTGCGGCGCCGTCGTACTGGTGGTGATTTATTACCAATCTTACATCTCGCCGCCCGGCCCAGTCGACATCGCGATTCCGTTGACGCTCGACAGGTTGCCGCTGCCCTGTGCCGCTACAGACGCTGAAGGCAACGTCCTTTCCATAAGCGACGCTCTGCTGCAATTGGCGCAAATATCGCGCGTGTCCGCAATAGGAACGAAAATCACCTTGTTCTTGCCGCTGGATAAAGACTACGTCGATATGGGAGGGAAAAAGTGGCGAATCTTGCAAGCCTCCATGCAGGAAGGGACGTACTACTTCCAACTCGAAGAAATACGCGGCGCGACTGTGACTCCGCCCTCACGCGCCGAAGGCGAAAGCTTCGTCGACGCCGCGACTTCTCTTTGTACTCGCGCTTACGCGGTCAAACGCGTGGGGGAAGAGCTCTACCGCATTCGACGTTACCAGCGGCGAATGTCCGCGGCTCTCCTGCGCATGACCTTCCAAGGGAACAACGCTCCCGCGAAAGAAGACGACATCTTCAACGCGTATTGCCGGTTCGTCCGTACCCACACGAGAGCCATGGATATTGCCTGCTTGGTGGGGGCCAGGGATATCTTGGTGGTCCTGCCGGAGACTCAGTTGGACAGCGCCGAAGAAGCGGTGGGCCGGCTGGTCGACTTCGCCCCCCACGTTCAAGAGCAGCTCGCCGAGTTCGATGGAGCCGCCGAGATTCAAGAACGCGTCGCTTTTTGGGGGTCGCCTTCGGAGGACACCTTTTTCGACCAAGTCTTAGAAAAATTGGCCAAAGCTTTAGGAACGTAACTTTTTCGGTCAATTTCTCATCGTTAACGTTCAAGCTCAGGCAGGCGGAACTCGTTCGCCCAAAAGCGAGCTCACTGGCCCCCC
>JAISWV010000292.1 GCA_031270755.1 Synergistaceae bacterium | reverse complement strand
GCGGCGAAGGTAAGGGCGGCGGTGATGAGATTCCTTACGACATCGACGGGCATCTAACCGAGATAGACACGGGGAAAATCGACGCTGACTATATGAACTCGCGCTTTGTGAAGTATTTGAAGCTCGTGAACCTCGATCCGAAACCATCGAAGGCGCTTGTTGACCAAGCGTTGGACGACCTACATAAGACGTTCGCCACGCTGACCCAAGAGGAACAGAAGTATGCCGGAATCTTCCTGCGCGACATCGAACGCGGTGACGTGATTGTCGAAGAAGGCAAGACTTTGCGCGACTACATCACCGAGTGTCAGGCAAAGGCGAAAGCGGACCAGATACATGGTGTCGCCGTTGTCCTCGGACTGGACGAAGCGAAGCTCCGGGAAATGATGAATTTGAAACTGACCGAGGACAATATCAACGAGTACGGACGCTTTGACGGCCTAAAAGCCACCGTGGACAAGGCGAAAGCCCGCGCATTCTTCGAGAGGCGAACGGGCGCGACGGTTTCGCTGTTCAAGGTCAATCAGCACATCGACGACTTTCTGCGGAAATTCTTGCTCGAAGAGGGCTTTGACGTCGAGGGAGAAGCCGATGAGTTTGACACGTAGCGTGAGAATGGTTCATGTATGCGAGGGATAGATTGATGAGTTTCTGCGCGGCAGCAGGTTAGAAGTTGCGAGAGTAGTGCCCATAGAAAGAAGTATCCCGCGGAGTGAAAGCTGCGGGATGTCCATGTTGGCCACGTAATGGTGCCTGCTCGACCTTGGAGGGAAATCAATCATGCTCAACAAGGGCACTGTAGAAGAATTCTGGGTAGCAAAACTCCTTGAATCCGGAGGAGTTGACCCTAAAACAGTAAAATTTTTGCCTATATCGAGCTCTCAAGAAGGAGTCGCGGCATTAAAAACCAAACGGGCGACCGGTATATGGGGCGGAGGGCAAACAGTGAAGGCGCTGCAGGAAATAGAAGGAGTCAAAGCTATTGCAGATCTAAAGTCAATAAACGCGCAAACTGTGAATATGTTTCTCTCCACTCAAAAATTTCTTCAGGAAAACAAGGAAACTGTGGTCAAGTACGTCAAGGCGCTCGATGAAATTGTGACGTTCATCAAAACAAAACCCGAAAAAACTGCTGAAATAGTTGAAAAGAAGGCCAATATGCCGAAAGAACAGGTACTCATCAATCTACAGCGTAACGACATGAGCCTCGAATTTAACCAAGACACCATTGACGCTCTCGATGCAATATACCAATGGGGACGCGAAGCCGGTTTTATCAAAAACGCTTTCGATACCCGCGACTACGTCAACGTCGATGCGCTGAGGGATGCCTTCCCGGAACGTGTGAACTATAAATAAATTTACCGAAGGTCCCGAACGGTGTAACCATGTTTTGACAGATATCCCGTATGCCTCTAATGATATAATCCTCCAAGAAAATCTTACGTACAACCTGCGGGTATTGTGTGCCGGCTGACGCCGTGAAGGGGTTCGCTTTTTGAACTCAGGTCTTTTTGAATTCAGGGAGGGAAATTTTTGTGAACGAGGGCACGAAGGGCACTTTGGCGGTACTGCTGACTTACACTTTGTGGGGATTCATGCCGCTTTACTGGAAATTGCTGTCCTCCGTGCCTCCGGCGGAAATCTTAGGGCATCGGGCCATCTGGGGATGCGTTTGTTCGTTTCTCCTGCTGGCGCTGAGCCGGGGAGCGGGGGGCGTAATCTCGCTGTTTCGGGCGAATCGCGGCTCTTTGGGGCTGCTGGCCTGTTCCGGAGCGACGATCACGGTGAACTGGTACCTTTATATTGGGGCCATCAACAGCGGCAGGATCCTGGAGACCAGCTTGGGATACTTCATCAACCCGCTGCTGAGCATCCTGTTCGGCGTGGCGGTCTTTCAGGAACGCCTTCGCCCTCTTCAGGTTCTGGCCGTGGGACTCGCCGCCTGCGGGGTGGCTGCGGAGGTGGCTGCATTCGGACGCCTGCCGCTTGCGGCGCTGGGGATCGCCTTCACCTTCGGGATCTACGGACTGCTGAAAAAATTGATCGCGGTGGACTCCCTCTCCGGGTTGACCTTGGAGACGCTGTTCATCGTCCCTTTCGCGCTGCTCTGGCTCGCCTGGCTTCAGAGCAGAGGTACGGCGCATTTCCCTTACGGCGTCGGAATCACCTTGTTGCTGGTCGGCGCGGGAGCGGTGACGGCCATGCCTCTCATGACGTTTGCCTGGGGAGTGCGGCGCACCACCATGACGGCTGTGGGGCTTACCCAGTACGCGTCGCCCATCCTGACCTTTCTCACCGCCATTCTCATCTACAACGAGCCCATGTCTTTGGCGCGATGGTTTTCCTTCGCCCTTATCTGGGCCGGCATCATCGTGTTCACGGCAGAGCCTTTTCTCCGCACGAAACCTGAATGAGCGGGAAACAATCAAACTCGGGGGGCGGAGCTCGTTCGCCCAAAGGCGGGCTCACCGGCCCCCCGAGACCTCCTGCAACGGATACGATAAGCGTATACCCCTAACCCCTAATAAGCTTCTTCGGATTCCCCTTCGAATTCCGCAGTGGGGAGAGAGTCTCCGTGTAGCTCTCCTTTGCGGCAGATTCCTTTTACGTCGCAATAGCGGCACGATTCCGCAAGGTAACAGGGCTCGTAACGCCGGGATTGCAATATGGCCGCGGCGCACTTCAGGGCCTCTAAAACTTCGTTTGCCCGAGTTTCAATCGAGGCGCTTTTTTTATCCGGGAGGTAGCACCCGGCCACAGGATACTCGAAAGTTCCGGTCAGCCCCCCGTCTTTGTGCCCCAGAAACCCCACGCCAACCACTCGGTGTTCCGGATGGGCGGCGGCGTACATCAAGGCGTAGGCCGAGAGCTGAAGGCCGTACTTGAAGGCCTCGTATCGCGTGGAAAGATAACGGCGCGAGAGGAGGTCTGAAATTTTTTTTTCGTAAGAGACGCTTCTTCCCCACTTGTAGTCGATGATAACGGCGAAGTCGTCGTTGAAGACCTCTATGCGGTCGCAGCGCCCGGTGAACGTCGTTCCGTCCGTTTCGTAGGGCTTCAGTTCCGTTTCCGCGCAAATGGAAGAATGGCGGAGACCGCCGGCCTCCAAGCGATCCAGTATTCCTTGCTGGACGCGCGCCAGACGTGCGATGTAGAATTCCATGTTTTGCCGGTGCCGTGCCAATCGGCGGTCCTTCATCAGCCGCTGGAAGGGAGCGTAGTCCTCCGTGGGCGACGAGGCTTTTTCCCATTCCTCGCGGATCAGCAGGGAAAGGGGTTCGCGAGTTTCTTGGCGGCGGCGCCAGACCGATTCCCAGATCACGTGAGTCAACCGCCCCGCTTCCGCGTCGCTGAAGAGGCTCGTGTCCCGCTCCTTGAGTTTGGCGTGCCGTTTGAGCCAATAACGCAGAGGACAGTCCAGCAGCTCGTACAGGCTACTGACGGGCAGACGCGGGTCCGTCTTGCTTCCGCCGCGAGCCACGGGCATACCGCGCTGGTTTTTTTCCGATACAGCGACCTCGATGGCCGGAAAGTGACCTCCCTCTTTTCCCGGCATCAGGTCGCCGATTCCCATACGGGGGGCCGCGATGTGCTCCCACAACTGCATGTCAGCCATGAAAGGCGCCATGAACGACGTGGCGTTCAACGGCCGGCCTTCTTCGTCGGTCTCGGAGCGGGACGTCAGGGTCAGAACGTCTCCGGTTTGGAGCAAACGCCGAAAAAGGGCCTCTTTTTGCACGTGTTTGTCGTGGATGGAGGGCAGATACGCGGAAACCGACGCCATAGCCTCCCGTTCCGGGACGTCCAGCAACGGCGAGGAGCGAATGACGCCGGGCCAGTTTTTTTGGGTCACGTCGGTCATGATCCATACGGGATATGACGCCAAGATGGGAGGCGGCCCGGCGTAAAGGACGACCGCGCCCCCAATGGGGGGGCTGGCCTGGACCAAGGTGTCCTCGCTCCAGCTGTTGAAAAAATCCATGGCTTCTTTGCCCTTCATGGCGATTTTCCCTGCGGCGCCAAGGTCGGGCAGCAGTTCCCGCAAGGAGAGGTATTTGGCCTCGACCTCCGCCGCCGACGCGGCCAGTTCCCTCATGCTGTCGTCCAAGTCGGGGTCGTTGGAGGGAAGGCCGGCCAGAGCGTCCATCCAAAGGCCCGGAACGGACAGGAAGGCGTGGAGAGCTCCAAAAAGCCCGGCGGGAGAATCCCCTTTCTCCACCGTGCGGCAGAACTTCGTCAAGGCCCTGAAAGCCCTGATGGCGTTTTTTTCCTTTTTTTTCTCCTTTTTGCCGTTCGCGTTTTTCGCGTTTTTTTCGATCTGCTCAGCCTGTTCGGCTTGTCCAATCCGTTCAATCTGCTCCAGGTAGGCCTCCCAACTCGCGATGCCGCGGGGGCCTGCGCGCACGGCGTCGTCGATGGTAAACCCCGCTCCCGCAAGGCAGGGCTGGGCGAGCAAGAGGGCCGTGTCGTAGGGGTCCAGTCCCTGAGACCAGGTGGTCCATAGATTTGCCAGAGTCGTACCCAGCAAGGTCTTGGCGATGCTGCGTCCGCGTGCCAGGGAGTAGGGGATGCGGTAACGGCGCAGCGCGGCCTCCATTGCATCCAAGCGGCGTTCCGGGACCGACATCCCAATGGCGCCGAACCCCGGAAAGGGATCGGGCACGGTTTTCCCTTCCCCTTCCCTTGCTCCTTCAATTTCGATCCGCGAGGACGGGAATTCCCTTCCCGCGTGCCAGAGGGCCAGGGTACGCGCAACCATCTCCGGCTCCAGGGAATGTTCCGACGCGCAAAGGGACACGACCTTGCCGGCGGTCAAGGGGGGGCCGCCCAAATCCGTCTCGCCCTCGATTTGCCGCGTGGCGTCTTGAAAATTTTTGAGCTCCGTGGCGGGTTTGAAGACGACCACTTCCTCCCGGCAGAGCTCTTCGAGCTTGTAAAGACAGGTCAACTGTCCGTGGGTGAAGGACATGAAGCCGACAAACACGAAAATTTTGTCCCGCGCCCAGTCTTCGGCGATTTCTTTACCCTCCTCCAGCAGCTCCAGCGTCACCGAGGGAATTTGCGCGCTGTCTAGCAGCCTGTTTTCCCGCAGATACGCGAGATAGCGCTCATAGAGCCGGGGCAGAACCTCGGAGGTCGGCTTCCCGTCCACCTTCGTGACAAAAAGCTGCTCCACGGAGACGGCCTCGTTGATCAGCTCGCGAATGTCGTCGGACAGAACGTCGATAAACCCGGGGCGCGCAAGGCCAGGCCAAAACTCCAGCAGCCCGGGCCCCTGTTTTTTCGAGCTTTCTTCCTTCAAAAATTCGGCGACGACGTGAGACAAAATCAGCCGATGGTCCGGCGGGTCGATCTGACGCAGAGGAGGCAGTTCCAGGAAAGCGCAGAGGTCGTTGTAGAGGTCTTCCCAATTCCAGAGATGGGGTTCCTCCGTTTCCAACCCGAAATCCCGCAGACCCGCCCGCAGCCTCCACCAGTCGCGATCCCGACGGGACGGCACGATAAAGCGCGTCTTTTTACTTGACAAATCCTTGTCCAGCAAATTTTTCAACAAAACATCGAGATCGGATACTTTACGGTATGGCACGATGGGCACGGGAAAAACACCTCGCTAACCACGGGGCATGACAGGAGCCGGAGAGCCGGGGAACCGGGACGAGGACAGGAGTCTTTCGAGGTTCTCGGCGTAGGGGGCGCGAATGAGGCCTTTTTCCGTCAAGATGCCCGAGATCAAATGGTGCGGGGTCACGTCGAAGGCCGGGTTGTAGGCCTCGACCCCGGCTGGGGCCGTGGGTCTGCCCATGAAGCGGGTCACCTCGGCGGGGTCGCGCTCTTCGATCTCGATGTCCTTGCCTTCGAGGGTCGCCGGGTCCACGGTGGAAAGAGGGCAGGCCACGTAGAAGGGAATGTGGTGGGCTTTCGCCAAGAGCGCGACTCCGTAGGTACCTATCTTGTTCGCCGCGTCGCCGTTGGCGGCCATGCGGTCGCAGCCCACGATACAGGCGTCGATCCACCCCTTGCCCATGACCGACGCCGCCATGCCGTCCGTGATCACGGTCACGTGGACGCCCGACTGGAGGAGCTCGTAGGCCGTCAAACGCGAGCCCTGTAGAAGGGGCCGCGTCTCGTCCACGAAGACCTTCACGTCGAACCCCCGCTCCTTCGCCGCGTAGATGGGGGCCAGTGCCGTTCCATACCTGCTCGTGGCCAGGGCGCCGGCGTTGCAGTGGGTGAGGACCGTCATGCCGTCCTTCACGATTTCCTGACCGTGGACGCCGATGGCCCGGCAGACCTCCTGGTCCTCCTTCTGGATCTTCACGGCTTCTTCTTCGACGAGGGCTTTGATTTCACCGACAGGCCTGTCCCGGCAGGCCAGGATCTTTTTCTCCACGCGGTCCAACGCCCAAAAGAGGTTGACGGCGGTGGGGCGGGAGGCAGCCAGGAGGTCCCGGGCTTTTTTCATGTGCGCGCAATACCCCTCGAAGCCGTTCTCCGCAGCGGCGCGCGAGGCCGCGAGCATACCGAAGGCCGCGGCGATTCCTATTGCCGGCGCTCCTCGAACGACAAGCCTTTTGATGGCGTCCCGACACGATTCCGCCGAGTCGATTTCGATCCACCTCGTCTCGGCCGGCAGCGCCGTTTGGTCTAAAAACAAAATTCTCCCGTCTCTATACACCACCGGTTGAATTCCCTCGAACAAGTTTTGCAAGTTTTGCATCTTCTCATTCTCCTTCGCGTTTGTTTGCGCTCGTGCTCTATAATAGCTCACGGTCCTCAAAAACAAACTTTTGGAGGGAACATATATTTTGAGGGTATTCATTTTAGGGGCGGATGGATTCATCGGAAGCCACTTGACCGAGAAGATCCTGGAAACGACGGATTGGTCGGTGGCGGCGTTCGACTTGAACGACGGAAACCTGAAAAGGTTCGAAAGCTCCAAGGCGTTCCTCATGCGAAGAGGCGATATTTTCGAAGAGGACGCGTGGATCGAGGAGCAAGTGGCGGTCAGCGACGCGGTGCTTCCCTTGGCCGGGATCGCCAAGCCGGCCTACTACCTCAGCCACCCCCTGTGGACCTTCGAACTGGACTTCGAGCAAAACTTGAAGGTGGTTCGATTTTGCGTCAAACACGGCAAACGGGTGGTCTTCCCCTCGACCTCCGAAGTCTACGGACTGACCACCGACGATGTGCTGGACGAGGACAGCAGCCCCCTGATTCTGGGAACCATCGACAAGATGCGGTGGATCTACAGCTGCGGCAAGCAGATGATGGACCGCATCATCACGGCCTACGGCCGGGAACAGGGCCTGCGCTACACGATCTTCCGCCCGTTCAACTGGGTGGGCCCGCGGCTCGACACCTGGAAGGACGCCCAGGAGCGAACCGCCCGTTCTTTCACCCAGATGATGCACGACGTGCTGAAAAAAGGGGAGATCACCTTGGTGGGGAGCGGAGAACAGCGCCGCAGTTTCACCTGGATAGGGGACGGAACGGACGCGCTCATGACCCTGCTCCGCAATGAAGAAGGGCGGGCCGACGGGCAGATCTTCAACGTGGGCAACCCCGGCAACAACGCTTCCATCAAAGAGCTCGCTCAGATCATCGTGGATGTGATGAGGCAGATGCCCGAGTACGCGCCTCGCGTGGAAAAAGTACGTTTTTTGTCGGTTCCCGCGGAGGAGTACTACCGCAACGGCTACGACGACATGCGCAACCGCGTGCCGTCCATCGCCAAGATTGAAAGGCTCATGCACTGGACCCCCAAGGTGAACCTGCGCGAAACGGTAAAAAGAACCCTCGAATCCCTGAACTTCGACGAGTAGGCGTGTAATATAAGATAGAAAAATATAAGATTGCGGGAACGGGAATGCGAAAATTTGCCTTTTTATGGACGGGTCTTATTGTGTGTGTTTTCTTTTTCGGGCTGGGGAGCTACGGGCTGATCGACCCCGACGAGGGCCGCTACGCGGAGATCGCCCGGGAGATGCTGGAAACGGGGGATTTTGTCACGCCCCGGCTCAACTACGTCGAGTACTTCGAGAAACCTGTACTGCACTACTGGCTCACGGCCGCTTTTTTCGCCGTGTTGGGGCAAAACGAGTTCGCGGCCCGGCTGACTCCGGTTCTGTGCGCCCTGGGCGGGGCCTGGCTGGCCTTCGGCCTGGCGCGGCGGCGCTGGGGCTTGGATGCGGGGTTCTACGCCGCCGTGGTTCTTTCCACCGGACTTTTGTGGTTTGCCATCGCCCGCCTCAACATCTTGGACATGACGGTGTCGTTTTTCATCACCCTCTCCCTGGCCGGGTTCTGGAGGGGGTGCGAAGACGAGAAATCTCGCCAAGACGGGAAATCCCGCCGGTACCTTTTGCTTTTCTACGGGGGAATGGCGTTGGCGACGCTCTCGAAAGGGCTGATTGGGATCGTGCTGCCGGGCGGGGTCGCCTTTTGGTACATCGTGCTGATGCGGCGGTGGAGACTGATCCTTCGCGCGCTGTATATGCCGGGCATCGCGCTGTTTTTCCTGCTGACCGTGCCGTGGTTTTGGGCGGTCTGCCGGGTCAACGACGATTTTTTCTATTTTTTCTTCGTCCAGGAACATTTTTTGCGCTACACGACCTCGATCCACGACCGATACGAGCCCTTCTGGTTTTTCATCCCCGTTTTGACCGCGGGGCTGGCTCCCTGGACGGGACTGCTGCCCGACATGCTCCGCTCGATCTGGGCCGAGGCCAAGAGTGGCAATGCTGCAAAGGGGGTCTCGGGGGGACCGGAGAATCCCGTAGGGACCAACGAGCTCCGCCCCCCTGAGCTTGAAAATGAAGAGCGTTCTTTCGGGCTCTTTTTGGGCTTGTGGTTCGCCGTCCCCTTTGTTTTTTTTTCCCTGTCGAGCTCCAAGCTGGTCCCCTATATCGTGCCCTGCCTGCCGCCTTTGGCGATTTTAGGGGGGCGCGTTCTCGCGTCCATCGCGGAGGGGGACGGGCCGGCGGCGAAACGTTTGGCTTGTATCAACGGGGTCTTCTTGTCTTTGGCGGCGGCAGGAGGGGTCGTCTATCCCCTGTCGGATAAAAAATTGGGGACGGGGTTGTTTTTCTACACTCTGCCCGCGTCGGCGAGCCTCGCGCTTTTCGTTTTTTGCGGCGTTTTCTTTTACCGCAGGCGCGAGTGCCGCAAAATGGTGCATGCCCTCTGCCTTCTGGCCTCGATCAACTTGCTGACTTTTTCCCGAGGGTTTTTCCTGAAAGCGGGGCTGGACTCCTACAAAGAGCCCGCCGCGGCCATACGGGAGCAGATAGAACCCGCAGACGTCGTCGTCAGCTACAAGAGCACCGCTCAGGGCTTGGGTTTCTACTTGAAACGGCGCATCGTGTTGATGGATGTCATGGGAGAGCTGGAGTTCGGTGCGCGCCAGGAAAAAGACCCCCGTTGGTTTCTCGACTCTCAGGAGTTGAAAGACCTGTGGCTCGGCAAGACGCGTGTTTTTTTGGTTTTTTGGGAGGCTGAGAAGCGGTACGGGGAAGAAATCGAGCAATTGCTGGGAAAACATAATATAATACAGGCGGCCCGGATTCGAGACGCTGTGGTTTTGTCGAACGCCTCATTTTCTCGAACATTTTCTCCGTGGGGCGAAAGGACGAATGAATTCGTGTGCGCTCAAAACTCGAAGGAGTTGTATTTTGAATGGAGTCGTGTTTTTGATTGAGCAGCCCGGAAATTTCAGTTATTATCCCTACATACAACGAGGAAGAGAGCCTTCCTGAATTGTTCGAACGTATTTTCCCGGTTCTCGACGGCCTGGAACGGCCTTACGAGGTCATTTTCGTCAACGACGGCAGCAGCGACGCGACGCTTCCTTTGTTGCTGCGGGAGCGGAAACGGCGTTCCGGCAAGGTGAAGGTCGTCGATTTCAACGGAAATTTCGGCCAACACATGGCGATCGTGGCGGGTTTCGGCCGCGCGCGGGGGAAAATGGTCGTCACGCTGGACGCCGACCTGCAAAACCCGCCCGAGGAGATCCCCCGCATGGTGCAATACGTGGACGAGGGGCATGACGTCGTGGGGACGGTCCGCAAAGAGCGGCGGGACACTTTTTTTCGGAAGACGGCCTCGCGGCTCGTCAACCGCCTGACCAATCGGATCACGGGCCTGTCGCTTCACGACTATGGCTGTATGCTGCGCGCCTATCGCCGAGACGTGGTGGACATCATCAACGAGTCGGCGGAGACCACGACCTTCATCCCCGCCCTGGCCCAGAAGTTTGCGACGAACCCCGTCGAAATCGACGTGGCCCACAGCCCGAGAGAAAAAGGGCAGTCCAAGTACGGTTTGTTTCGCCTGATTCGTCTGAACTTCGACCTGATGACGGGGTTTTCTATGGCTCCGCTGCAGGCGGTGACCATGTCGGGCATTTTGATTTCCGTTCTGAGCTTTCTTTTCGCGGCGTTCATGTTTGTCCGGCGTTTGGTTGTCGGGCCGGAGGCGGAGGGCGTCTTCACGCTGCTGGCGATCCTTTTCCTGCTGATGGGCGTCACGATTTCCTGCATCGGCATCCAAGGCGAATACGTGGGGCGCATCTACCAAGAGGTGCGCAAACGGCCCCGCTACGTGGTTCGGAAGGTCTACGACGCCGAAGAAGAGCAGAGCCCGCAAATTTGAATTGCGAAAGGAGGGGGTGCGATGGAACGCAAACGAGCTGTGGTTTTCGCCTACAGCTCCATCGGGTACGAGTGCCTGGCGGAGCTCCTGGCCCAGGGAGTGGAGGTCGCGGCGGTCTTCACCCACGAAGACGACCCGGACGAGGAAAAGTGGTTTCGGCCGGTTCGCGCGTTGGCGGAGAAGAACCGCCTTCTCCTGTACGCCCCGGCCAAGCTGAGGGAAGACGAGGCGCGTCTGGTTCGGGAACTTCGCCCCGACGTGATTTTCTCGTTTTCGTACCGCTCCGTGATCCCCGTTGCGATCTTGGAGTTGGCGCCTCTGGGGGCCTTCAACATCCACGGCGCCCTGTTGCCGCGGTACCGGGGCCGCGCCTGCGTCAACTGGGCCGTCCTCAACGGAGAAACGGAGACCGGCGTGACGCTGCACCACATGACGGCCCGGGTGGACGAGGGCCGGATCGTGGACCAGGAGGCCGTCCGGATCGGCAGCGACGACACGGCCCACGATGTTTTCAAAAGGATGATCCCTGCGGCCCGAAAAATGCTTCGCCGCAGTCTGCCGGCCATTCTGGAGGGAGCGGCCCAAGGACGTGAACAGGATGAATCCCGGGCCACGTATTTTGGCCGCAGACGGCCGGAAGACGGATCCATCGACTGGTCGAAACCGGCGCGCGACATCCACAACCTGGTGCGGGCCGTGACGCACCCGTTTCCTGGGGCCTTCACGTACCTGGACGGGAGAAAACTCTTTATCTGGCGCACGCGGCTGCAACCTTTCGAACCGTATGGTTTCGAACCGTATCCTCCCGAACAGCATCGAGAGGGGTGCATTGCGCCCGGTGTTGTGGTATTCTCTTCTCCTTTGAAAGTGAGCACGGGAGTCGGAGTTCTGGAGGTCGAACGGGCCCAATGGAGCGACGGAGAGGAAGCGAAAGGAGATGAACTGCGGCTGCCCGTCGGTGTCGTTCTGACGGAGAAGGGCCATGAAACGGAATGAGTTGTGAAGTCGCGATAAAAATAGATGTGGATACCTTGAAGGGTTATCTCGAAGGCGTTCCCCGTCTTCTGGGCATTTTGAGCGAGCGGAAGGTGAAGGCCTCGATCTTTTTTTCCATGGGGCCGGACAACTCCGGCAAGGCGATCCGGCGCATTTTCCGCAAGGGGTTCGTCTCGAAAATGCTGCGCACCAAAGCCCCCAGCACCTATGGATTGAAGACGCTCCTCTACGGCACGCTCCTCAGGGCCCCCATGATCGTATCGTCGAACCCGGATATCTTGAGGCGCGCGGTGGAAGAGGGCCACGACTGCGGTATTCACTGCTGGGATCATGTTTTGTGGCAGGATCGGCTGCTGAAGATGCCCCGGGAGGAAATCCGGGCGGAGCTGAGCAAAGCCGTGGAGCTGTTTTCCCACGTGGCGGGTATGGCGCCCAAAAGCTCCGCTGCGCCGGGCTGGCAGGCGTCGTTCGGCAGCTTGACGGTACAGGACGAGCTGGGCTTCGACTACTGCAGCGACGTTCGGGGGGTAAAGCCCTTCTTCCCGCGCTTGGACGGGGTGGTCTTCCGTACGCTGCAGATTCCCTCGACTCTTCCCACTCTGGACGAGTTGTGGGGACTGGACGGCATAGACGGCAACAAGATCCACGACAAATACCTGGACCTTTTGGAACCGGGCCTGAACGTACACACCGTCCACGCAGAGATGGAAGGCGGCGCCATGAGCGACGTACTGAAACGCTTTCTCGACTGTTGCATCGAGGGCGAGGTGGTCTTTCCGACCCTGGGGGACGTCGCTTCGCGGCTCAAAAATTCCACAGGAACAGGAGTGGATATCGCGGACGTGGAGATGTCGGAGATCCCGGGCCGGGCGGGCAAAGTAGCCGTTCAACGGACGAAATAGCCCGTGTACGCGCAAGGGGTGGACACGTGCGTGTTTCTTTGAAAACGATTTTGTTGTGGTCTTGTTCTCTGGCGTTTCTGCTGCTTGTGGTGCAGTTTCTCGCCGAACTCGATACGTCTCCCGTCATCTGGGGCGACGGTGGGTTGTCTCTTTCCCGGGAGCTGTGGAGGCATATCTACGCGCTGCGGAGTATGGTCAAACGCTATATCTACTGGATTTTGGGGCTTCACGCCCTCATCGCCGCCTTGGTGATCTTCCTGGAGGAGCAGAACCCCGACCGGGTGATCATTTGGCTGGGGACTCTCTTGCTTTTTCCCTTCGTGGGGCTGGCCGCCTACGTGATCATCGGACCCGACGTGCGAGGCGCCTCACACCGCTGGCGGCTCCGCAGGATTTCCAGACGCCGGCCTGGGACTCATCCCTCGGGCCGGCCCAGCGCGCTGCCGAGGCTCGAACACCTCCTGGCGGCATCCTGCGACGCGACCCCCACGGCCCGCAACGGCGTCGAGATCCTTCTGAACGGCGAACGGACCTTCGGCGCCATCGAAAAAGCCCTCTGCAACGCCGCCGACTACATTCACATGGAGTACTTTTCTCTCGCCTCGGACGAACTGGGGACGAGAATCAAGGACCTCCTCATCGATCGGTCCAGGTCCGGGGTGAAGGTCCGTGTGCTCTACGACGCTGTGGGCAGTTGGCACATAGGGCGCGATTTCCTCGAGGAGCTCCGGGGCGCGGGCGTGGAGATCCACCCCTTCATGCCGACGGCTTTCGCCCGGTTCCGCAGCAGCGTCAACCACCGCGACCACCGTAAAATCGTTGTGGCAGACGGGCGGATCGGCTTCGTCGGAGGGCTCAACATCGGAGACATGTACCTGGGCAAGGACCCTCGAATGGGGAACTGGCGCGACACCCACGTTCAAATCACGGGAGAGGCGGTACGGGAACTGAACCGCGCGTTTCTGTCCCACTGGGGTCAGTGCACCTCGAAGTACATGGACTATCACAGGTTCTCTTACACTCCGGCGGGGGAGATGGAGGACACCCCTCTCACCATCGCCACCAGCGGCCCCGGCAAAGACTTCAGAGCCATCGCGGACGGATATTTTCACATGATCGTCTCGGCTCGAGAGAGGATATGGATCACGACCCCCTACCTGGTGCCGGGGACCGTCATCTCGACGGCGCTCTCCGTCGCGGCGAAAAGCGGCGTCGACGTTCGAATCATCGTTCCCTCAAAAGCGGACCACACGGTGGTGTTTTGGGCGTCGCAGTTCAACGTGGACCAACTGTTGCGGAACGGCGTGCGGGTCTTCAGCTACCAGGACGGATTCATCCACGCCAAGACGGCGGTCATGGACGGAGCCGTCGTCTCCGTGGGAACCACGAACCTGGACCTGCGCAGCCTCGAAATCAACTACGAGGTCCAGGCCTTCATCCGATCGCGGGACGTGGGCCAAAAGTTCGAGCTCGCGTTCCTGGACGACCTGGAAAAGTGCAAAGAAGAAACGTTAGCCGCGCGTCGCGCCCGCCCTCTTTATCAAAAACTTCAGGCCGCGATGGGAAGGCTCTGGTCCTCTCTGCTGTGACGGGCTCGTCCGGGTCCTCGATGTAAACGCCCATCTCGGCTCCTGTCATTTTATCCACGGGTTTTTCCATCACCCGCTTCAGTTTCGACAGCTCCACAAACATGATATTCACCGCGTCCAGCAGTTCTTCTCCCTCGGCGTTCCGAAAGCTGAACTGGTTGAAACAGCTTTCGCGGCCCTCGAAGACCGTGTAGCCGCAAAACGTGAGCTGGTAAGTCCGGGCCAATTTCTTATACGGGATGCTGACGCCTCTTTGCCCGGAATGGAGGTCGCACACGTTGAATATCGCCCGGCTTTTGATGTTCGTGTTGCCCTGCAGCAAGCTGTCGTCCAAAACATTCAAGTTCAGGGAGGCGGAGCTCGTTCGCCCAAAAACTTCAGGTCGCGATAGGAAGGCCCTGGTTTAACAGCTAACAGTGATTTGAAGACCGGTGTGAAAGCGGTTCCTGTTTATTCGGACCAACAGTTGAAGTCCATTTCCGCTAAGATACAAAAACGCGCGGTTGACCTAGTGAACGAAAGGTTCGCAATGACGGACCCGAGGAGGCAGATTAGAGATCATGGAGATTTAAAGATCGTACAAGACAAATATGTTTATGTGTTCCCGCATTTTGGAGAGTTTGAGAAGGGGAAGGGGAATTGGGAATATGGGCGTCTGGATATTCCCATACATCAATATGAGCGGAGCGGAGCGGAATGTGCTCACGGAATGTACGGAATGGATTGCGTTGGTTTCTTATATCAATGCCTTACATCTGCAGGTGTCGATGTGACTGATTGGGCAACAGGAGCAGATGGGGAGCGTCATGTTTTTAAGACTGCGGGGCCTGTATAGAAAACGAGCGGTTGGTGTGGAAAAACGTTTTGGGAAAATAGGGGGTTTGAAAACGTCGAAGTGTTTTCGGGAAATGACATCAAGAACAATTCTCCAGAACCGGGGGATATTCTCGTTTGGGGCGAAACTCATGTCGGGCTTGCGATAAAGATAGAGCCTGGAATCACTGCCGTAGCGCATTCTATCGGCACTTATCATCCTGATAAAAATAAACCAACAATAATCGGTAAGATACGTTTTACTTGCGCTGAATACCAAGATGCTCTTGATACTAGAATAGTAAATGGCCCTGCGATTACTCCTTACAATCCACAGACAGGATTAGTTGGGGATGGTATTGGATCCAAAAAAGAAACCTATCGCATACGTCTGGTGCCAGTCGAGACATCCATCGGCGATGACGTTTGGGACGGCACGATCGATACGGCATGGTACGAGAAAAACACAAACGCTGCGGAATTCAAGAAGGGCAGTGAACTCGCCGGACTGGCGAAGATCGTTAACGACGCAACGAACAATTTCTCCGGCAAGACCATCACCCTCGCGGCCAACATCGACCTCGCCGGGCGGGAGTGGACACCGATCAGTTATGACGGCCCCCATTCCTTTCGCGGAACCTTCGACGGAAACGGACGCAAAATAATGAATATGACGGTAGAGCAAAAGTATGAAAACGTCAGTAGCGTTGGCGGCACTGGCCTCTTTGGAGTCAATGGCTATATGGGAAGGATTATAAACGTCCACTTGACCGATTTCAACATCACACTTTCCTCTCCTTCTTCTTATGCTAAAGCAGGCGGGCTCGTCGGGTACAATCACGGTGGAAAGATAATGAACTGCACGGCGACCGGCAGCGTCGAGGCTTCCACTCGCTACACTGCCTCCAATGTTTCTTCCTGCAATGCGGGGGGACTCGCCGGACGTAATGGAGGGACAATAACGAACTGCACGGCGGGCAGCAGCGTCATGGCCTCTGGTTCCTCCGTCTTTGCGGGCGGCCTCGTTGGGTACAACCAGGGTACGATAGCGACAGATTGCAAGGCCAGCGGCAATGTCACGGCCTCCTCCGCCGATAATGCTAGAACAGGCGGGTTTGTTGGGTACAACTCTGGACCGATAACGACAGGCTGTAAGGCCAGCGGCAATGTTGCGGCTTCCGCGGCTTCCCGTGCTTATGTTGGCGGATTTGTCGGATATGGCTACAGTCAAATCGATAGTAGAAGAATAACGGACTGCACAGCGAGCGGTAACGTCACAGCTTCTTCTCCCCTTGCTTACGCAGGCGGGTTCATTGGAGAATTCTACGGCGGAGCAATAACGAATTGCACGGCGACCGGCAGCGAAATCGAGGCTACAGGTCAGGAAAAAACGTACAAAGGTGGTTTTGCCGGGGTAGTAGGAAACTATCGGGTCTTAGTGTTAACAGGCAACCACAACAATACCGGGATAAGCCCTGCGATAGGGTGGGATAAGAGAAAAAAACCCGCCGGTCCCAGCGACGACATCTAGCCTTTCGTGGCTGAAACGCTTCGAGCTAGTACAACTCCGGCCCGCTCACGCTCTTTACAGAAGCGCGTGGCGGGCCGGAGGTCTTTTTATCGGCAGCGCCGGTCGTCAATCGCTTTCCCTCGGGTCGGCCAATGACACGTTGGACAAGTATAGAGTTTCGGCGGACTGTTCATTCAGTCAATCCCGCACAGCCGGATTCGGTTTCATCGCCTCGGAAACAACGGTTGTATCAATGACAATCATTCGAAGACCATCGATTCAGCCGGAACAGTACTTTCCTGCTTGGCGATATTCAATTCATCAAAGCTCGAATTTCATCCAAGGCCAATTCTGTGTCCTCCGCTATGATTTCCGGCGCAATCCCCCGAGTCAACATGTTACGCGCTACTTTGAGCTTGCCTTCTTCGAAAGCTGTAATCAGGTTGTGTTGCAGGTCCATCTGAAACTTGCGCCTCGCGCGGTAACGGGCACGCTCGTCCTCGTTCTGACTGATGCCCGTCAGAAGGTCGTATGCCATTTTGATTGCCTCCTTTGCGCCGATAATTTCATTCAACACATTTCTGTGTTTCGGGTCGTTCGCGCAGGCCAGAAAAATCGCCCACATCTCGGCTCCCCTCATTTCATCCACGGGTTTTTCCATGATCCGCTTCAGCTTCGACAGCTCCACAAACATGATATTCACCGCGTCCAGCAGTTCTTCTCCTTCGGCGTTCCGAAAGCTGAACTGGTTGAAACAGCTTTCGCGGCCCTCGAAGACCGTGTAGCCGCAAAACGTGAGCTGGTAAGTCCGGGCCAATTTCTTATACGGGATGCTGACGCCCTTTTGGCCAGAGTGCAGGTCACACACGTTGAATATCGCCCGACTTTTGATGTTCGTGTGACCTTGCAGCAAGCTATCACCCTTCATAGGGTCCGCCTGCATTTCCACCTCCACTTGGCCTCCGCCGTCGATTTCACAGTTCACGTCAAACCGTTCCCGTTTCTCCATCACGTTGCCGATGTACAGCTCGGTGTTCCGCAGCGCCACCTCCTTTATGGGCAAACCGATGTTGGAGGAAATGATGTCCCGCAGGCAGGGTTTGGCGTCCGGGTGGGTCAGTAGTGTCT
>JAISWV010000222.1 GCA_031270755.1 Synergistaceae bacterium | reverse complement strand
CGTTCTGCTCGGGCGCAAATAGATCCTCCAGGAAAAACATCCGGAGTGGTTCGAGGGCGCGGGCGAGATATAGTGCGTCGGACGGCGGCAGACGTTCGTGCACGTCGTGGATGAATTCGGCATCCGGGCCCAGAGCCTCCCGCGCCGCCGCAACCAAGTCTATGACGCGGGGAACGTATTTTCGCGGATCGAGGTAGAAGCCCGGCTTCGCCCCGGCCGGCCGCCAATCGCTGCTCAGGGCCGGGTGTTCGCCGGACGGATTGTACTGGAGGCGGATGTGGTGGCAGCCCTCTTCCCAAAGCTTCCGGGCCTTGTCCACAATCTCCTCCTGAGATTCGCCGTTGGCGTAGCGGTAGACCGCCACCGCCTCGCGGCATTTGCCACCCAGAAGCTGGTAGACCGGAAGTCCGACCAACTTGCCCTTGATGTCCCACATGGCCATGTCGACACCGCCCGTCGCCATATTGAGAACGGGACCATTGCGCCAGTAAGCGTTTTGGTTCATCAACTGCCAGAGTTCCTGGATTTCGTCGGCGTCGCGACCGACGATAAGCGGCTTCAGATACTCCTCGATCACTGTAACCACCGCCTTGCAGCGCTGTGTGAAGGTCGCGCAACCCAATCCATACAGCCCTGGCTGATCGGTGTCAACCCTGACAACCACGAGATTGTATCCGTGGGGACAGGTCAAGTAGGTTTTTATGTCGGTAATTTTCGTCATGCGCGCGCCTCGCCTATAAATGGAGTTGATGAAAGACAACAAAAAGCCACGGTCGTTCTTGATCGGCTGGCATCGCGTCGATGAATCGATGCCGGGATGCATCATCGAAAAGAACGTTTGCCGAAATTTAGGAACGGTTCATGCCGTTTTGGGCAGGCAGGAACGTTCCTTAGAGCCTATTTTATTGTAATAATGATCGAAACGCTCGCTATTGCGTTCGAGGTAGCGCTTGTGAATCTCGTCCGCCCTGCCTTTGCGCCTGGTTATCGCTTCAAACAACTCGGTGTGGAAGACTAGGGCGTCTTCGAAATGGCGACGGATCTTTTTTTCGTCGTCATGATCGCGGAGCAGAAACTTGTTGCTTTCCTTGAGATAACGGAAGAGGTCTTCGCGGAAAATCTGGGCCATACGAATGAATTTGTCGTTGCCGGTAACGATGATGAGGGAAAGGTGAAAGCATAGATCGTGGCGGGTGAATTCCTCTGCGTCCAGGTTCTTTGCCGCCTTGAACAAACCATAATAGGCGTCGATAAAGTTTGATAGATCGGGCATCGCTTTCCTGGATAATAGGAGCGTTATCGACGCGCCCTCCAGCATGCCACGCATCTCGTGGATATCCTGGAACTCCTTTCTGGTCAAGTCGATGTTTCCGCCGAACCCCGAAAAATCAAAGATATCCTCAACCCCGCGTACAAAGGAGCCCTTGGCGCGCTTGATTTCGATGAAGCCGAGTGCCTGGAGGCGCTGCAGGGCGCTTCGGACTGACACCCGGCTCACCTGCAGCCGTGCGCACAACTCGCTTTCGCTCGGCAGTTTACCGCCGCTCTTCCAGATGCCGTTTTTCAGCATGGACAAGAGTTGTTCATACACCTTGTTGTCGATACGTTGCTTGACGGTTTTTTCCACGGCTATGCTCTCTTGATGCTTTTCGATAGGGTAATTCAATTCCCTTGAATTGCCGTCGGTAAAAGTTGATCCTTCCCTCTGGGTTCATTCGGGGATTCATATGTCTGAAGTCGCGACCGCATCCGCTATTTCCTTGTGGGACGCTTTGGGCGCGTGCCGGACCCGCGCACTCCGTCTGGCAGGCGTTTTCGCCTCAAGGGATTCTTGCCTTGACGGTTGCGGCCTTGCTTGCGGGACGCCGGGGGTTGGCCGCCGTCTCTCGCCGGGATCGCCAGCCTCTCTCCCAAGCTCGCCGACGCGGATCGTCCTTTGAAATTGTCGCGTGGCCATTGGTGCGTGGAAAACAGGCCGCACTGGGTCGGGGAGGTCACGTAGCGCGAGGACGAAGGCCGGGTAAGGCATAAGAACATCACGCAAGGGCTGGCGACGCCGCGCAATGCCGTGGCGCGGCTATTGCGGAAAACCGGCATGTTCCCGCTCGTCGCCGCCAGCGAGTTTTTCGCGGAACATCGTAACGACGCCATCAAGGCTGTTCTCAAAAGAATTAAATGACTTAGCTTTTTGACCGCTCACTTGTATTATATGACGTCAAACTTATAATACAAGTAAAAAGTAAAAAAAACATCCGATTTTCTAAACTGCTCGGAACATTATAGAGCCAGGGTTATTCGGTTTAAGTTGACCATGCCCTGTCTTGTCCGTAGACAGTTCTTCGTTCGCGCGGACTCGCATGAGGAGGCACCATGGCATCGCAATCGACGCCGTCGCCAGACGGGGAACCGAATGACCCTGATTTTAACGCTATGCCGGAATCCGCCCATGGCCATAATGAGGGATATGGACGACTGGCCGGCCGGCGCCATTGGCGCGGGGGAGGGACTTTCAGCGATGCTTGGCGAAGCCATAATAG
>JAISWV010000166.1 GCA_031270755.1 Synergistaceae bacterium | reverse complement strand
CCGACTACGATCCCACCGATCCAAGTAAAGGCCCGGAAAAAACCGTCGACCGGGTGAAGGTGATGGAGCAGATCGCAAAACAGGCCAACGCTCAGGCGGGGTACGAATTTCTGCGGGTGGTGATCCCCGTGGACGCCAACGGTCAAAAGCTGTCGAACTCCGCCTCCCTGGTGGCCGTCACGGGCGAGCCCTTCGAGGTAGTGGACCTGCCCTTCCTGGACCCTGTATGGAGCGAATCCTACACTCCGGGCGTCGCCGCCCAAATGGGCATCCACGGAGGAGTGACCAGCAACCTGGAGTGGGCAGGCATACAAGACGACACGAAGATGAAAGATACCGAGACGGGCACCATCCGGTTCGAGTCCTTGGGGCACAGCGTGGAAATCGACGTCACAGAGGGCGACACCGTGAAGACCATCATGGACCGCCTGCGCTCCCAGGCCGGAGACTGGCTCTACGTCAACTACTTCGACGCCGAAATGGGCAACTCCGCGGGGCAGGAAGGAGGTTACCCCATCATCGCCATCGCCGCCAGGGACGGCTCCGCCGTGAACGTCGTCGACGTGAAGGGCACCGTGGCGGAAAACAAACTTTTGTTGAGCACGGGCATTCAAGGGACGGCACAATTGATTGATTCCAGCGGAAATCTATTGTGGCAGACAACAGAGGGCGCTCAGCCTCCGTTGGCCTTTAGCATCACTGTGGCCGGTTACACCCACACCATCGACCTGACGGCCATGCGGGACTTCAACGGCAACGGGGTTTTGGACGCCGGGGACCTGGTGGAGACCATCAACGCCCGAATGCAGGACGATGACGTGAAGGCTGAACTGAACAAAGACGGCTGTCTGGTGCTTTGGTCTCCGCGAGGGTATTCCATTGAAGTGGAAGCTGCGGAAATAGGAGGCACGCCTCCCGATATTACCGACCAATTCCTCGGACCTGGAACCCCTACTACCTCCTACCGGGGCGGATACGAGCTTGACGACGCCGTCCTTCGCGCTGATGCCCCCGGCATTTATACCCAAAACGTGGTGACGCGGGGCGGGGCGAACTTGACGAAGCAGAATTTCTTCGGGGTGTTGGACGACATCTCGGCGGCGGTGCGGGCGGAGAACCGCGACGGATTGAGCGACAAGCTGCTGCCGCTGATAGACAAGTTCATGGACGGTTTGCTGAAGGCGCTGTCCACGAACGGCGCGCTGCAATCCCGATACGAGAGCGGCGCCTCGCGGATGAAGCTCAACGAGATCAGCATGACGGAGGTCCACGACAAGCTGATCGGCGCGGACCTGGACTCGATAACGGCGTTGACGACGGAATTGATGATGGCTCAGGCCGTTTACGAGGCGAGCCTGGGGGTCATTTCTTATATCGTGCAGCCGACGCTGCTGGATTTCCTGCGTTGAAGGAGTGCGTGATTGAGGACACGGAATTTTACTTTAGGCGCTTGTCGATGATTTAATTTATAATTCGTTACGCTGGGCAATGTCAAACGCGGCAGATCGCTGGCGGCAATTCTAACTTTAGGTTTTTTATCTCGATTCACATAAAAAAGGGGTCAACATGGTTCAATCGATGGCAAGTTCACGTTTCGGCGAAATTTCGTATTCCGAAGAAGACGTTCTTTTTTTCCCGCGGGGGTTGCCTGCGTTCGAAAAAAATCGCAATTGGGTCTTGGCGGGGGAGGAAGACAACGCCATCAAATGGCTCCAGAACATCGAAGACGGCGAACTGGCCTTGCCCGTGACCACACCGGACGCCGTCATGCCGGACTACAACGCCAAGATTCCGGAGGACGAGCTGGACCTGGTGGGTTCCAGGGACCCGGGGGACCTGGCGCTCCTGATCGTCGTCTCGATTCCCGAGTCCGCGCCCTGGAACATGACGGCCAATTTGCGCGCGCCCATTCTCGTAAATCTCAAAAGCCGCAAGGCGGTTCAGGTGATCGTCCTGAACGAAGAGTACCCCATCCGTCACGCCGTCTTTCCGGAAAACGTCAAGGAGGCGATGAAGATAGCGGCGCTGGCGGAGGAGGAGGCCTAAAATGCTGGTTCTCAGTCGTCGTCTCAACGAGTCCATCCAGATCGGCGAGGATATCGAGGTCACCGTCATCGACGTCAGAGGAGACGTCGTGCGCCTGGGCATCAACGCCCCGCAGAAAACGCAGATTTGGCGCAAAGAGTTGTGGGACGCCATTGTAGAGGAAAACAAAAAGGCGGCGAAAGCGGCCAAGAAAGCCGCCAAAGCTCCGGTGGTCACGCCCCAGCTGCCCGTTTCCACTTTTTCGAAACTTCCCAAACTCAAAACGGTACGTCCGAAAAAACAAAGCGATAAAGGAGATAAGGCCGACAAAGACGACAAAGAAGAGAGCTGACGACGACGGCGCTGTAGCTAAAGTAATTAAAAAGCTAAAAAACCGAAGGGGGGTGATGCGAAAACAGAGGGGGGAAGAACCCTTCTGAAAATGTAGTTGTGATGTTTTTCGCGATATGGTTTTGCGCAAAGGAAGGCCAAGGATGGTCGAAGGAAGTAGGACAAGAGGTACGCAACGAGAATTTACCACAACATACCCGCATTTTACGCTCACAACGCGCTCAACGAGACAAACGCGGCTCCCCGGAAATCCAGAAATCGATCAGGCAAAGAACTCCACTTCCGCAGCTTCTGCATCGACACGATCTCAACACGGTCAACACAGACAACGGGACGGTATTACGAGGGAGATATTGCAATTTTCTATAAATCAGCTATTATAGCCGTATCGGTTGATTGGAGGAGTCATCATGGAAATCTTTACGGCGAACGAAGCTAAAAACCGCTTCGGAGAGGTTATTCTGAAAAGTCAAAAGGAACCGGTTCAAGTGACGAGAAGTGGAAAACCGGTCATTATGGTTATTTCCATTGAAGAATATGACGCCTCGGAAAAATTGAAACTCCGTTATCTGCGGGAACATATTCAAGAGGCTTTAAACGACATAGAAAACGGCAATGTCGAAGATGGTGACGTTTTCTTTCAAGACTTGATGGCTGAGAAATACGATTGAGCGTGAGACGATGGCATATCACCGGCGTAGCCAAGCGAGATATCGCCGATATCAGGTGTTTCACGGTGGAACAATGGGGTCGCCAAAAAGCGGAAGAATATTTATCCACCCTCTACGCGAAAATCCAGCTCGTAGCCGATAAACCTGCTATAGGCATTGATCGTTCTAAAAACTTGAATCTCGGTGTCGAAATCCGAAGTGTTGTACATGTCAGCCACGTTATTTATTACGTCGTTTCGAAAACTGGAATCTCAGTTGTGGGAGTATTGCATCAGAGCATGGTTCTTAAAACGCACCTGTTGCCAAGGCTGAAAGGTTGATTGGCTGATTGAAAGAGTCTCATGGAAATCTTTACGGCAAACGAAGCTAAAAACCGCTTCGGAGAGGGGAGTTTTTTTCGTGACCCATCCAATAGCCGCCGCGGCACTCGCGGCGGGGTTCCTTGACGCAAAGCCAGCAACGGCCCATCCTCTGGATTTTTGGCGCGAGACGCTCGACCGTCTTCCGTTCGGGAAAATTTTCTCGATGGAACACCGTCCTGAGGCGTTCAGCGGCTGGCCGGTCTCCGAGACGACGATCTGGTCCGCGACACTGGCGACGCCTCCGTTCAACCCTTGGCCGGACGGATACGGCGAGG
>JAISWV010000108.1 GCA_031270755.1 Synergistaceae bacterium | reverse complement strand
TTCGAAAAACTCGGAGGGCAGTCCTTTTTCGCCTCTCTCGTGGCCGAGGTTCCCACGACGGCCAACGTGGAATTTCACGCGAGCATCGTGAGAGAAAAGGCCGTACGCCGGCGGCTGATCGAGGCCGGCAACAAGATCGTGCGCCTGGGGTACGCCACCGACATTGAAAACGCCATGGCCCTGGATGAAGCGGAGCGCGCGGTCTTCGAGATCACGCAAAACAACAATAAAGTGGAGTTTAGACCGGTTCGCGACATTCTGGGAGGTACCTTCGCAAAAATCGAAGAACAGTACCGGCGCAGCGGGGCCAAGGTGAGCGGCTTCGATTCGAGTTTTGCGGACCTGGACGCCCTGACGGGCGGCTTCCAGCCGGGCAGTCTGAACATCATCGCCGCGCGCCCGTCCATGGGGAAAACGGCGCTTGCCCTGAATATCGCGCAATTTGGCGGCGCCAAAACAGGGGACGCCGTCCTGATCTTCAGCCTCGAAATGTCCAGCGAGCAGCTGGTCCAGAGAATGTTGGGCTCGGAGGCTCAGGTCAACGTTCACTCCATGCGCACAGGCGTCATGGGAAAATCCGAGTGGGACGATTTGATGAACGCCGCGGGCCGGCTCGCCAAGGCGCCGATTTACATCGACGACAGCTCCATGCTGACGACCATGGACTTCCGTTCGCGCTGCCGCCGTTTCAAAGCGCGGTACCCGAACTTGGGGCTTGTGGTTGTGGACTATTTGCAGTTGATGAGTTTCGGCGGACGCAACACGGACAACAAGCAACAAGAGGTGGCGGAGATTTCGCGGATGCTGAAGGGAGTGGCACGGGAGCTGCAGTGCCCTGTCGTCGCTCTGTCTCAGTTGTCGCGTGCCGTGGAGCAGCGGGCGGAAAAGAAACCCATGCTCTCCGACCTGCGGGACTCCGGCGCCATCGAACAAGACGCGGATACCGTCCTGCTGCTCTACCGCCCTGACTACTACGAGGGCGCGGTCAACCCCGACATGGACAGCGAGGCTTTTATGAGCTTGGCGAAGAACCGCAACGGCCCCACCAACGAAATCCGCCTCATCTTCAAACGGGAAATCACGCGATTTTTCAACGCCGCCGTCGTGTAGATTTTAAAAGGCCCCTCCGGCGAGGGGCCAGTTTTTTTACCTTTTTACTTTTTTACCAGCCAATAGAAAGCATCTCGAAATGGGCTTGAGGGTGGTCGCAGGCCGGGCATTTTTTCGGGGCCTCGGCGCTTTCCAAGACGTAACCGCAATTGCGGCAGCGCCACTTGATCTTCGTGTCTTTCTTGAAGACCTTGCCCTCGGCGATGTTCTTGGCCAAGCCCAGATAACGCTCCTCGTGGAACTTCTCCGCGACGGCAATGGCCCTCATGACGGCCGCGATCTCGGGGAAGCCCTCTTCGTCGGCGGTGGCCGCGAACTCCGGGTACATGCTGGAGTACTCGTGGTTTTCGCCGGCGGCCGCATCCTTGAGGTTGGCGAGGGTGTCGCGCTCCGGGCCCGCGGGGAAGCTCGCGGTGATCTCCACCTCGGCGGGGCCGTCCATCAAACGGAACAAGCGTTTGGCGTGTTCTTTTTCCTGCTCCGCGGTTTCCGTGAAAATATACTCGATCTGCTTGAAACCCTCGTTCTTGGCTACCGACGCGTAATACGTATAACGATTGCGCGCCTGGGATTCTCCGGCAAACGCCTTCATCAAGTTGACCGCTGTTTTCGTTCCTTTAACGCTCTTCATAAGTTATCCCCCCAAAAGAATTTTCAGAGCTCTGGTCTTTCCCGTACAAATTTTGCGCTTTCGCTTTTTCCACTGGGTCCCGGCGGCGCAATGATTCCCCCCTACGCTCAGGACTTGCCTTGGGCTTGGCGCTCGCGGCAAATTCCACGAAATTGTACCACGATCTCCTCTGCTTTGCCTGCTTTCTTTGGAAAGATCGGGAAATTTCCCGTTTTTGGCATTTTGGGCGAACTCGACAAAGACGTCCTGCATCGACCCACAGCGGGTATAGAATATTAAATGAAAATTATTATTCAATGCGTATTATTACTTGATATAAAAAGACAACGACACGAGCGGGGCCGACGTTTTCCACAGGCGTGACGCCTTTGGGAAGCGCGCCGGTTTTGTCGCTTCGGTCAGGGCAGAAGGACCGGCTTTTGCCTTTCTTCATGTCCGAGGTCCGGGTGGGGGAGGAGGAGTTCGCGGAGGCGCGACGCGCGGAATTCCAGCGCTGCCGACGCGCGGGCGATGGGGGTTGAGGCCGCGGCCAGGCGGGTGAGGAGGGGGATCGCGACGTGCCGGGATTGCCTTTTCCAACGCAGAAGGGCGCGTCCCCGCGAGTTGCAGCCGAGCACGCGGATGTAGGGGGGCCCGGAGCGGGAGAGGGCAAGAGATGTCCAGCGGCCGACCCCGGCCAGGCAACGCGCCGCTTGACGCTGGAGGCGGTTTCGGGTGTAGCGCGCGCACACGCAGCGGCCGATGAAATCCTCGTAGGAGGCCGCCTCCGCGTAGTGCTTCAGGAAAAGATTTTCCAATCCCTCGTTCATTCCCGCGTATCCCCGCAGCTCTTCCGGCGACGAGCGCACCAAAAGCCCCTGGAGCAACGCCCACAGCTTTTCCGTCTGAGTCCAGAGCCTTCCCTTTTCCCGTTCCTCCTCCAAAAGAGCCAGAGAGGAAGCGGGCATGGCTTTTCGTATCCAAGATTGCCAAGATTGGGGGCCCCCGGCCAGGGCCGAACGGATTGCCGCCGCGCTGGCGAGGGCCCCGTCCGCCGTGTCGCGGTACCCGGCCCCCTGGCGCTGCACCGGCAGGATCTCCAAGTCGTAGTTTTTCTCCCTTACACGCAAAAGGTAGGAGAGGGCCAGGGCGTTGTTGGGCATCGACACGAACGCGCCGCTTCCGGGGAGCATTCTATCCAGAGTCTCGGCAACGGCCTTTGGGTACGACTTTCCCTGGGAGAGTTTTTCTTTGAGGTCGCGCTTGAAAGCACAAGTTTCATGGATTAAAATGTCTGTGATCGCGTCGATTGTGGAAGCGAGATGGGAGGAGAGGGGGAAGGAGGCCGCGACGCTTTCCATACCGAAGGAGAGGTGAGTCACGAACTTCAGCGCGGCCAGTATGTCGACGGCTCCTTGCGCGAACTCCTGGGCCGCGTTGCAGGCGTAGGCAAAAGGCAGTTCCAAAACGAGGTCGACCCCATTCGCCAAGGCCATGCGGGTGCGTGTCCATTTGTCCGCCAGAGCGGGAAGCCCCCTTTGCGTGAAGCTGGACGACAGGACAACCACCACCGGTACGTCCTCCGCTCCTGGGTTTTTCAAGAGCCGGCGGGCGCGGGCGATATGGAGCGCATGTCCGTGGTGAAACGGGTTGTACTCGGCAGCGATTCCAATCACGGGGTTCTGAGAAATTTTTTTTATTTTCATGACGTCAAGTATAAACCATCGAAGGAGCCGTTCTCCTTCTTGAAGGGCAGGTTTTGAGAATATGAAGGTATTGGTCATCAACTGCGGGAGCTCGTCTTTGAAATACCAGCTTTTCGACATGGACCGGGAAAAAGTTCTGGCTAAGGGTCTTGTGGAGCGCATCGGCATTGAAGGGTCGCGTATCAAGCACACGAAGACGGGATTGGAAGCGGTCGTCACCGAGACGCCGATTCCCCACCACAAGGCGGGGATCAAACTCGTCCTCGATGCGCTGCTCGACGAAAAACACGGCGTACTTTCCTCCCTGGACGAGTTGACGGCGGTGGGGCACCGGGTCGTTCACGCGGGCGAGAAGTTCGCCACCTCCGTCAAGCTCGACGCCAAGGTCATGGATGCCTTGAAAGAGTGCATCCCTCTCGCGCCTCTCCACAATCCCGCCAACATCATGGGGATCGAGGCCGTCTCCGAGGTGCTGCCGAAAATTCCCCAGGTGGGAGTGTTCGACACGGCGTTCCACCAGACGATGCCCAGCACCGCGTTCATTTACGCCCTGCCCTACGAATATTACGAAAAGTACGGCGTGCGCCGTTACGGGTTTCACGGCACAAGCCATTATTACGTCGCTCACCGCGCGGCCGAAATATTGGGCCGGGCCATCGAGAAACTGAAAATCGTCACCTGCCACTTGGGCAACGGCAGCTCCATCACCGCCGTGGACGGGGGCAAGTCGGTGGATACCTCTATGGGCTTCACGCCCCTTGCGGGCGTTCCCATGGGAACCCGATGCGGCGACATCGACCCGGCCCTGGTGACGTTCGTCGCCGAGGCGGAAAAGCTGTCTTTCCAAGAGGCGGACGCTCTCCTCAATAAAAAGAGCGGTATGTTGGGGCTTTCCGGCGTCAGCAGCGACCTGCGGGACATCGAAGAAGCCGCGGGACGGGGCGAGCTCCGCTCCAAGCTCGCGCTGCAGGCCCTGGCCTATGCCATCAAGAAATATATCGGGGCTTACGCCGCCGCAATGGGAGGGGTGGATGTCGTCGTGTTCACTGCCGGAGTGGGAGAAAACAGCGCTACGGTTCGCGCCGCGGTCTGCCAGGGATTGGAGTTCATGGGCATTGAGCTGGACAACGCCCGCAACGCCGTCCATTCCCAAGAGGCCGTTATCAGCGCGGACTCCGCGAAGGTTAAAGTCCTGGTGGTGCCCACCGACGAAGAACTCGTCATCGCCCGGGACACCAAGCGCCTTGTGGGGTAACCAAATCCATCGGGGAGATGAGACCTTTGGAGGCCGGAGCGCGGAAGGGCGTGCCCAAGGGTTGGAACTGCATCGTCGAACTGCCTCCCCGGCGTGAAAGAGAAGCCGTCGTCAAAAAGGCCTGGCAGATCGGCGTCCCTGAGGGCGTGGAGTTCGAAGGACAGCATTTCAAGCTGCCCGAGGGGCTTGGGGTAGAAACGGAAGTCCGATGGCTGGAGGAGTCGCTTTTGTCCGTCCGGCTGTCCCTTTGGGCCTCGGTGGAGGGAAAATGCGCTCGCTGTCTGGCGGAAGCGCGGGTTGCAATATCGGACGATTTGATGTATCTTTATCTACCGCGCGGGCTGGATTTGGGCAAGGA